>JABMPO010000119.1 GCA_013203015.1 Fidelibacterota bacterium | reverse complement strand
CTGCTGCATGTGGGCTTTCGCCTGCTGGGAGCCTCCTTCGAAATGGCCGGGCATGGTGGTAGTGAGTGGCAACCGGTGGCCACAGCCATTGCTGGTCTGTGGGTTGGATTCCCCCAATCCGGTATTGTGATTGGTGAGCACATTAGCTGGTGGTTGGCGATTGGTTTGATCATGGCGTTTATTCCCTACTTTCCCTATTCCAAACACGCGCACTTGTTTATGGGACCGCTGAACAAGATGCTGGAAATCGAACGTCCTAGCCCGGCGATTACCATAAAAATTGATTTTGAAGATGAAGACCTGGAAGCCTTTGGGGTTGCTAAACTGGAAGAACTGCCCCAGACCAACCTGCTGGATGCCTATGCCTGCATCATGTGCAATCGCTGTCAGGAAGCCTGTCCGGCTTATGCCACGGATAAACAGCTTTCACCAGCCGCTCTCGAAATCAATAAACGTTATTTCCTGAATGCTGCCAGCGTCGATTTTGCCGGTGGCAAAGAATCCGAACAATCCCTGCTGGAATGGATGCTGACTCTCGAAGCGCTCTGGGCCTGTACTACCTGTGCTGCTTGTATCGATGTTTGCCCGGTTAATAATGAGCCCATGATCGATATTCTGCTGGTGCGTCAGGACCGGGTACTGATGGAGAGCGATTTCCCTAAAGAACTGGTTACCACTTTTAAAAATATGGAGAATAACGGTAATCCCTGGGGCATATCTTCCGAGGATCGCGCCAAATGGGCCGATGGGTTGGATGTGCCGATGATGGCTGAAAAGCAGGAGGTGGATGTTCTATACTGGGTCGGCTGTGCCGGGTCTTACGATGCTTTGGGCCAGAAAGTCAGCCAGGCCATGGCCAAGATTTTCAAAGCTGCCGGCGTGAATTACGCCATCCTGGGTAATGAAGAAACCTGTAGCGGTGATTCAGCCCGTCGGGCAGGAAATGAGTACTTGTTTCAAGCTATGGCTGAGCAAAATGTGGCTACTTTTAAACAGTACAAATTCAAAAAGATTGTGACCCAGTGTCCCCATTGTTTTAATACAATTAAAAATGATTATCCCCAGTTTGACGGAAATTTCGAGGTGCTGAATCATACTGATTTCATTCTGGATTTGATTAATACGGGGAAATTGAAAATAAACGGCAATGTCGTCGGTAAATTCACCTACCATGATTCCTGTTATCTGGGGCGGCATAATGGTATTTATGACAGTCCGCGGGAAATTCTGAAGCAGTTAGGGGTGGACCTGCAGGAGTTGGATCGCGCTAAACGACACGGTTTCTGCTGCGGTGCCGGTGGTGCCCGCATGTGGCTGGAGGAAACGGAAGGGAAGAAGATCAACCTGGAACGTATGGAGGATGTTAAAAAGCTGAATCCGGAAGCCGTGGCCACGGCCTGTCCTTTCTGTGCAACCATGCTGAATGATGGTATCAAGGATGAGGGTTTAATGGAAACGACACAGTCCAAAGATATCGCGGAGTATGTGGCGCAGGCCATATCTGAAATTAATTTATTATTGTAAGGGCACAGTGTTCTGTGCCCTTACAATGTCACCTTGAGCATGTCGAAGGGTGTGCATTATAATTCAATGCCTGCGTTCCTAAACTCCTATATTTGTCATACTGAACGTAGTGAAGTATCTTAAACAGCTGCTGGATACATAATATATGATTGAGATTCTTCTTTCGATAAATCGGAATCAGAATGACAATCTGTTTTTGGTTACAATGCTAATCGCTTAATCATTGCTTGTTGGGTGTAGACAAACATTATTCATAATGTATAATTGATTAGGTACGGTGCGCCGAGCCTCCACTATGTCACCCTAAGATTGTCGAAGGGGGGGTATCATGGTTCGACGGGCTCACCATGACATACCATTTGAATATGGAACCAACGTAATTTCCCGCCATTCACATTTGAATAAAATCGGATTAATCATGCAAATCGGACGTTATAAATTATACGAGATTGAAACCAGCCGTTTCGGCCTGGACGGTGGTGCTATGTTCGGGATCATTCCCAAACCCCTATGGGAGAAATACTCTCCGGCTGATGAAAAAAACCGAATCGATATGTCCACCCGTTCGCTGCTGCTGGTGAGTGATGAGCACAAAATCCTGGTGGATTCGGGCAACGGCGATAAATGGCAGGAAAAATTCAAGGCGATTTACGATATCGATACTAAAACGGTCAATTTGGAATCATCATTAAAGCAGCATGGTTTCACAGTGGATGACATCACCGATGTCTACAATACCCATTTGCATTTTGATCATATTGCCGGCGGTACTCGACTGGTTAATGGAGAAGTGGAACCAACTTTTGTCAACGCCAAATACTGGTTTCAGAAAGATAACTGGGCGCTGGCAAACTCACCCAGTGAAAAAGACCAGGGCAGTTTTATGGAAGCGGATTGGAAGGTGTTGGCGGAAAACAAGATGGTTAAATTGGTAGATGGACAAGAAGAATTCCTGCCAGGCGTGCAAAATGTAGTTGTTAACGGTCACACTGACGGTCAGATGCTGCCATTGATCTCAGATGGCGTCAATTCACTATTATATTGTTCCGATTTGATCCCCACGGCTGCCCATATTCCCTTACCATGGATCATGGCTTATGATGTGCGTCCTTTACAGACATTGCAGGAAAAGCAGTCTTTGTTACCGAGGGCGGTGGAGGAGAACTGGACCTTGTTTTTCGAGCACGATCCAAAAATTGCTGCAGCTAATGTTCAGTTTGATGGCAAGCATTATCGCAAAAATCAAATTGTGAATATGTAACACAAATCTTGGTAGAGACGTGACATGTCATGTCCCAATATTGATGATATCATATTTGCAGTGACATTATCTGAATTCCCTAACATAATTGTCATTCTGAGGAATCCGGATTTATCCGGATAACGTAGAATCTCAAGCTCAGAATTTGTACCTGGCTTCAATTTGAGATTCTTCAGTCGCCGGGCTCCTTCAGAATGACAAGTATGCTTAAGTTTTGTCTAAGGCAGATTTCCGTAGTGTTTGTAATTTCCGGTAAAGCATTATTCATAATCACAGATTTCAGGTTAAAATATGTCTCAGGTATTATTATTCATTCATGATTTCGAATTTGGCACCCGGATTTCCGATGTTCTGATACGTCAGGATAAATCAATTGAGTTTATAGAAGATTTAAAGCACTGGCCCGAGGCGGTAAAACCTGAAACAGATTTGTGCATTGTCGATCTTGATGATCAGGATTTTGGCAATGTACATACTATTTCCCTCATCCGGGCTGGCAATCCTCAATTGAGTATCATTGGTTATTTGAAAATCACGGTTAAGGAAAGCCAGGAAAAATTGAAAGCGGCTGGTTGTAATCTGATTTTAACCCGTTCATCGCTGACTAAAAATATTCCTGCCCTGCTAAAGAATTTGTAAATGATGACTGAATCCCAGACTCAGGTTAAAGAACGCGCTCGGGAGGTTGTAAGCCGTTTGAAACTGGAGTACCCTGATTCAGCCTGCTCGTTGACCTATTCGACCAGTCATGAATTACTGGTGGCAACGATCCTTTCGGCCCAGTGTACCGATGCCCGTGTTAACCAGACTACACCGGGATTGTTTGAAAAATATAAAACACCCCATGAATTTGCTTATGCTGATCTGGCAGCATTATCGCAGGATATCCACTCCTGTGGCTACCACAATCAGAAGGCGCGCAGCATTATTGGAGCCAGTCTACGGATTGTTGAAGATTATCAGGGGAATATCCCTGATAGTTTAACGGAACTGGTCAGTTTGCCCGGCGTTGGACGGAAAACCGCAAATTGCGTTTTGGGGGAATGTTTTGGTAAACCAGCCATGGTGATCGATACTCATATGGTTCGGATCATGAATCTTCTGGGATTTACGACCAGCCGGAAGCCTGATCAGATCGAACGCGAGTTGATGAAAATCTTTGACCGGCCGGATTGGGTAGTGTTGACCCATATGATAATTGACCATGGTCGGGCAGTCTGTATTGCCCGGCGGCCACAATGTGGTAATTGTGTACTGGCGGATATTTGTCCATCCGCTGCACTATAACCATGGCTAATAGATTTTATTTGATACAGAAGCACTGATATTCAAAATAGGGGAGAATATGGCGAATCCATATATAACCAAAGTATTTCATTTCTGCGCCGCCCATCAATACGGTCATGCTGATTGGAGTGATGAACGCAACCGGGAGGTCTTCGGCCCTGATGCCCGGGTGCACGGGCATAATTATGCCATCGAAGTAACCGTTACCGGACCAATAAATCCTGATACCGGATTTTGTGTTGATCTGGGCGAATTGAAAAAAATTGTGGATGAAAATATCATCACTCAACTGGACCATTCCCAGATTGAGCGGGATGTGGCTTGGTTTAAAGGAAAGCAGCCCAGTTCGGAGAATATGGTGCAGTTTATCTGGGGTGAAATCGAGTCGCGCTTAAGAGGTCCCAGGCTGCAGCGAATTCGTCTGCGAGAGACGCCGACAATTTTCACCGATTATTACGGGAAGGATATTTAGAAGATGGAGTTCAAGGAAAAATTGTTTTTATTCCTGGCTGGGATTTTCTTGACTTCGCTGGTTCTGGGCAATGTGATCGGAACCACCAAATTCGTACAGGTGTTTTTCATGACTGTGCCCGCCGGTGTCCTGGCGTACCCGTTCACCTTTCTAGCCACCGATCTGATCTGCGAACTCTACGGTAAGAAGCGTGCCCAGACGCTGGTCTGG
>JABMPO010000009.1 GCA_013203015.1 Fidelibacterota bacterium | reverse complement strand
TATTTATTTTGCCCTTTCGCTGTTCGGAATGTACGAGATACAGGTACCTCAGAAATTGCGGGCGTTTACGGTAAAACAAGAGGGACGATCCGGATATATCGGAACCCTATTTATGGCCCTGACATTTACACTGACTTCGTTTACCTGCACGGTTCAATTTGTAGGATTGTTACTGGTTGCAGCAACTCAAGGACAATGGTTCTGGCCGTCGATCGGCATGCTGGTTTTCAGTGCAGCATTCGCACTGCCATTCTTTTTCCTGGCTCTTTTTCCCCAATATTTAGCAAAATTACCTCAATCCGGTGGCTGGTTGAATTCCGTAAAAGTGGTAATGGGTTTTCTGGAATTGGCAGCTGCCTTCAAATTTTTAAGTAACTCCGATTTAGTCTGGAGTTGGAATATTTTCACCAATACAACCGTTTTGGCTGTCTGGGCGATCGTTGCCTTGTTTACCGGTATTTATCTGCTGGGCAAATTACGTTTGCCCCATGATTCCGATATGAGTTCGGTGGGCGTCCCGCGTATGCTGTTGAGCATGTTTTTCATCACCTTTGCTTTGTACCTGGGGACGGGACTTATTGGTCAACCGATTCATGGGTTGATATATTCCTACCTACCGCCGAAACTGGACACCGTCACCGCCACTGTTGTCGTTGCCGGTGGTGGTCATGAGGATTTTTACTGGTACAAGGAGCTCGATGAAGCTTTGGCGGAAGCCAAGATACAGGAGAAACCGGTATTTGTTGATTTCACCGGCTATACCTGTACCAATTGTCGTTGGATGGAATCAAATATTTTTACGAATCCGGAAGTCACTGCTCGTTTTAGTGAGTTTATTTTGGTTCAATTATATACTGATGGGGGTCCCAATTATCGGGAGCATCAACAATATGAGATTGATCGGTTCGGTACTGCATCCCTGCCATTTTATGTCATTTTAAGCCCAGATGATATGGAGCTGGCCAGGTTTCCCGGTATGTCTCGCAATATTAATGAATTTTTGGACTTTTTAGATCAAGGTCTAGCAGGTTAAAGAAAGGATAATCATGAGAAGATATTTTATTACAGGAATTATGTTATTTGCGGTTATAGTTGGCTGCGCTCAGAAGGATAATTCCCCACCCCGAACTAATGCGTCAGTTCGTCCGGCAAATGCTATTAAAGCCCCCGATTTTTCGCTAATGACAGTTGATGGTAAACAATTCACATTAACCGATTATGCAGGCAAGGTAATTTTGCTGAATTTCTGGGGGACCTGGTGTCCACCATGCCGACGTGAAATCCCTGATTTTATAAAGTTGTATGATAAGTATCAGAAGGATGGCCTGGAAATAGTGGGAATTACCCTCTCTTCCGGTACTGCTGCTGATATCGCCAAATTCTCACAGCAATGGAATATGAATTATCATATCTTAACGGATATCAATGGCAGTGAATCACAGGAAGTTACCGCTCTTTACAGTCGTGCAACTAATTACCCGATTAATGGGATTCCCACAACTTTTTTAATTGATCGTGATGGTTATATCAGGAAATCATATGTTGGTCCGCGAACTGAAGAAATATTCTATAATGATTTGAAACCGTTTTTATAAATCGCACTACAACCTATTATTTTAAAAGGCGATTCGATGTGAGTCGTCTTTTGTCGTTTAGTAACCAATTTTGTCTGCTTCAAAATTATATTTGCTATAATATGAAAATATCTAAAATGATACTTCCAGCTTTGTAATAATTGTATTTATCTTTAATGGTAGTTGAGTTAAAATATATTGATTAACACAGGGCAATCATTAAATTTGGCTACCTGATTTCTGACTTCGGTCTAGGATAACAATTCGATAGTGAATAACAGCAAGTGGAGGTTCCATGTTTAAATCGAAAGCAATGGCATTGGTTTTCACATTATTATTTCTAACATCGCTTTCTTTTGCGCAATACGATCGTGATGCGGTAATCGAGATTTTATATCCCGACAATGAAACAGTAGTTGATACGGATTTTGTCGAAATCGATTTCTATCTGGCCCCATTTTTTACTATTGGGGATTCAGGGTGCACCGATTGTGACGGCTATATCAAAGCTTATTTGAATGATGATTTTTATGGTAATATTGTTGCTGGCGGACTATATGCAATTGATGGCCTTGTGGATGGTGATAATTTTCTTGAATTGGTCGTAGTGGATCCCACTGGGCTATCTTTTACACCAAGTTTACATGACACGGTAACCTTTGTTGCTGATTATACCGATGATTACTGTCCCGCAACCAATTTATATGTCAGCTCTGAATATGTGTATGAAGCCTTATTTGTGAAATGGAATTCCCCAAGTGGTGGTTCAGGTTATTTTGAAGATTTTGAAAATTCCGATGGTGATTACATTGCCGTTGGCGACTGGGACTATGGCAGCTCGACCGTCGAACCTGACAGCGCTCACTCCGGAGCTTTTTTATGGGGCATTAACATCGGCAGTGATTATGTTGCTGGGACTAATGCCATGCTTGATTCACCTCCGATCAATCTTCCCGGAATTGCACCACAATTATCTTTCTGGCAGTGGTACGATACAGAATTCAGCTGGGATGGAGGTAATGTAAAATTATCTATCGATGGCGGGACAAACTGGGAAATCATTCATCCGACTCGTGGTTATGATGATGATGCTGCCTCAACCGCAAATGCAGGTATTCCCGGTGAACCTTGTTTCTCAGGACATGATCAGGGCTTCTGGGAGGAAGTATTTTTTGATTTAACCGCTTACGCCGGGGAAGAAGTAATATTCCGCTGGCATTTTGGTTCCGATGGTTCGGTTCAATACCCAGGGTGGTTTATTGATGATGTTTCTGTCGGTGAACCAGATGTTCGTATTACCGGCCGTACAGAAGTTGAAGGATGCGGCGATCTAATTCGTTTCGATTTGTTCAGAGATGATGTTTTGGTAGCCGGCCTCGATACTACTTTTTATCTTGATACATTGGTAACGAATGGCGTCGAATACTGCTATTATGTAAAAGCTGTTTATGATACCAATGGTGTTGAGATCAATTCAGTTCCCACCGACACTGTCTGTAGTATTCCTGACGTATTTCAACCTCCACCACCCACATATTTATCCGCTGCTGCCGGTGATGAAGAGGTTACTTTGAATTGGGCTCCCCCTGGGACAGTTATTGCGGAAGGAGATAATTGCCTAAATCCATATATTATTTCTGGCGGAATATTCGGTGGTGATAGCATTGTGGTTACTGGAACCACAACCGGATTTGAAAACGATTTCATGAATGGCTTTTCAGCTGGCAGCCCGGATGTGGTCTACTATTTTACCTTATATGAACCGGTTAATATTTCCTTTTCTCTATGTGGTGGCTCAACTTGGGATACGTATTTAATGTTGATTAACGATTATTGCGATGAAATACTGGCGTATGACGATGACGGCTGCCCCACCGGACTACAATCCTTATTGACAGGAACCTTGGATCCCGGTATTTATGGTATTGTCGTCGATGGCTATGGCACTACCAATTCCGGTGATTATACTCTAACAATAGAAGCCACCGCAACAACTCGGGCAGTTGGTTTTGCGGCCAGTGTATCTCTACCCAAAGAAGCCGATTTAGAGGCGGTAAAAGCTAGCTCAGCTCGCGAAATAGCCAATTCCAGCGTCGTAGCAAATTCAGAGTATTTGCCAAATACGACGATGGATCTTGAATTCGGGGTGATTTATTCATCCTCGGATGTGGAATACCTCGATGGCATGAGCTTGACATTCCCGGCCGATTTTGTGGTCAATTTTGCCACAGACGCTGGTGGACTGATTTACAATGGCGAAACCGGCGCCGGTGCCACAGTTACTTTTGGGGATTTTGCTGACGATGGATTTGGTGAATTATCATCTGATGCCATCTTTTTTGTCAATGTTACAATCGGCGATATCAGTGGCACTCAGACCTTGAACTGGGCACTATCCGGTGATCTATATGGTAGTGATCCCCACGATGTTTCCGGTACACTTGAAGTAATGGAAAATATTCCGGCTGACGGAGATTTCCTGGGTTATAACATTTACGTGGACAATGTTCAGGACAATACTTCCATTATCAACAGTCTCCGCTATACAGCTCTAGATTTGACCAATGGTGTGACTTATGATTTTGATGTCAAGTCCATGTATTACCCGGATTGGGAAAGCGCACCGGTATCCGTCTCTGCAACTCCAACCTGGTTGTTCGGTGATCTCATGGGTGTAATTACCGATCCGGCTGGCAATTTGCTGGATAGCGCGGTTGTGAAAGTTGGTGGACTGACTGATACAACTGGTGTGGATGGCGTTTACCTGATCTATGGCATTGTGCCTGGATCGAAGACGGCAACCGTATCACGGCCTGGATTTGATGGCTCAACGGCTGATGTTACAATCATTACCCAGGATGCTGCTATAGTGCAAGATTTTATGCTCTTACCAAAGCTTGGTAAACCAAACAGCCTCATGGCTAAAGGTGGAGATCATTTTGTTGATTTAGCCTGGAATACACCCGGCGGACTGGAAGAGTATGAACTTTTCTATGATGATGGAACCTGGGAATCATCAATTACCGGTGGTGCAACGGATATTGAGATTTCTGTGAAATTTAACCCGGGATCGGCCGGTATTTTAACTGGCGGTCGTTTCGTGTTTTCATCGGCTGCCCAAGCTGGATATACCCTCGATCCGGTGGAAATCAGAATATATACAGTTGGCGCTGATGGAATGCCGGGAACATTGTTATATACTGCACCCTCATTCACTGATGTTACTGCCGAAGATATCTGGATTGATGTCGATCTCAGTGACGCCGGTGTCACTTTTGATGATACAGGGTTTTTCCTGGGGTATCGCTACACAACTGTTGATGGTCCGGGAACTGGACGGGATTTGGATGGCTATATTTATGGTCACAGCTTTGTTCTGGTTGGTGGCGCCTGGTCCGAATCTGGTGATCTGGGATTCCCCGGTAATTTGATGGTTAGAGCACTGGCTGGATTAGAAGATGCACCCCTTGAGACGGTGTTACTAACCAGCGTAGCTGATGATCGTAATGCTGTCGCTACATTGGTTGAGAATTCATCGGCAGGTGGCTTCCAAGTCACCGGTGAGGAAACCATCAATCATTTGCTAACCAGTAACCGGGAAGATGCCCTTATCGGTTATAATGTATATCAATTAGTAGCCAGCGGTGACTCTCTGGTGCATGCTATTTCCGGCGTGGATACATTTGCTACAATTGATGTTCCTGATAATTATATCGAATATTGTTTCAATGTTAAAGCAATTTGGGATACCGATGATTATGATACGCTTGAATCTAAAGTATCCAATACTGCTTGTGCTGAAACGTTTATGTTCGGTGACGTCGATTTTAATAATGATGTAACCATAACCGATCTGACCATGTTAGTTGACTTTGTGCTTGATGCGGCAATGCCAACACTTGAGCAATTCCGCGGTGCCGATATTAATCGAGATGATCATCTTAACATTCAGGATATAATTTTGATGGTTGATATTATTGTTGGAGCTCCCACCGCCAGAATTGCCGATTATGGATCAGATGGCGAAGCGCTGTTGAGCCTGATAGTCAGTGATAATAAATATCTGAATATCGAGTTGGCCTATGACGGATTGGTTCGTGGTATTCAATTTACTATCAACAATGTTGCCAGTGAATTATCATTGGGTCAGGCTCTGATCAAAGGGGATAATCCACAAGTGATCGTCAACAGTAATGCAAATTCAGATTCTAAAACGACCTATTTGGTTGTTAGAATTGACGGTCAACCCCTCGATCTAAATTCAACTCTGCTGTCAATTCCCTATTC
>JABMPO010000118.1 GCA_013203015.1 Fidelibacterota bacterium | reverse complement strand
TTGACGTGGCCTCTGGGGGTTCCATCAAACGACCGCAATTTCAACAAATGCTACTCGATGCCCAAGAGAAAAAATTTGGTATTATTATTGCCCTTCGATTAGACAGAATATCGCGTGTACCAAAAGACTTTTACAACTTAGCAGAAGAGTTAAATGTTCTAGATATAGGCTTCACGACAGTAGACAATGATTTTGACACAACAACTGCTCAAGGACGAATGGTTCTAGGGGTCATGCTACAATTTGCCTCTTTTGAAAGAGAACTTGGCGCTGAGCGCACTATGGCTGCTATGAGAAGGAGAGCCGAAAAAGGATTGGCTCCAGCTGGACCTCCAATACTTGGTTATGATAAAGCAGATGGAGAATTAACTGTTAATAAAATCGAGATTGACACTGTAAAATATATTTATGAAAATTATTTAATTGGTGTTCCACCATCCAAAATCGCCCAAGGATTAAATTTGTCAGGTAAACGAACTAAAAAGTACACATCATCTAAGGGCAACACCTTTGGCGGAAAAATATTCACGAGGAATCATATATACCGAATTATCACAAATCCGCTTTATGCCGGTATAATATATTTTAGAGGCGATAATTTACCGGGCAATCACACACCTATCATATCTAAGGAACAATTTGATCAAGCACAAGAAATTGTAAGAAAAAATGCAGAACAAAAAAATCTGGGAAATCCTAAGTATAACAGACTGTTATTAAACGGTATTATTAAATGCGGATTTTGCGGACATCATATGACTACACGGACTGGTACGGGCAAAAACAAAAAAGTATATTACTACTATCAATGTACAACAGCCGCTCATAGTGGTGCCGATTCCTGCAAATCACGACAAATAAAAAGTGACGATATTGAACTAATGACCGTTGAACTAATCCGAAAAACAGGATCTGAAAAAGGTTATCTTGAGGCCATTATAAAGGATTTAACAAAATCGAATCAAGACAATATTGATAAACTTAATACTGAATATGTCAATCTTGGTAGTAGCGAACGCAAACTAGAACGAGATCAACAGAGGTTGGCAAAATTAGCTGCTTCGAATGTTAACGTATCTAAAATGAGTGGCGTTGTTAAAGAGTTAGAAGACCTACAACAACAAATAGATGATATTGCTAATCGGCAAAAAGAAATATCAGCTATTGTAGAACAACTGAAGTCCGAAAAGGTTGATGTTGAATCAATCAAAATCCTTTATCAGGAATTCGATCAAATCTGGGACAACCTTGAAAAGATAGATAAACGAAATATCCTTAATTTGCTGATAAGCGAGATAACGGTCAGTATCAAAAAGAAAGCAAAAACGGGCAAAATTACCGTTGAATTGGTAAATGGATTGCCCGTTGATTCGTTAACTAAATGGACGGTGGGTTCGTCAACATGTAGCGTTATGCTCCGGAGGAGGGACTCGAACCCCCGACCTGGTGGTTAACAGCCACTCGCTCTACCAACTGAGCTACTCCGGAATTCTTTTGTTTCAATCTGTATTCCAGAGTAACAGTCACTCGTCCCGACCAGTCGGGACTACTCCGGAAATTTAATTTTTCTCTGCGTACTTTGCGACTCTGTGGCTAAGAGTCACTGAAAAAACGGGGCGAATTTAATTACAAAACTCTACCAGGAAAAGGACTACATTTCCTTTTCTGCGGTTAATAAACGTCCGGTCACAAACATGCCGCCTTTTTGTTGTTCATCAGTGATATAAATCGTGCCATCCTCCGCATGAGGTGTACCAAATACGACATGGATTGATTTCAAACCACCCAGCCATTTCCGCTTGTCGCAAAGATAGAGTAAATCGCCAATATTAGCATTCATTCTTTTCATGTCGTTCTCAGACAGGCGAACAATATCACCATCACCATCGGCTATTTTCCAATTCAGATCAACAATTTCACCTTCACGATCATTGACCTTGCTGCCCTTAAATCGTTCGCGGGCAGTTTCCATCGTCCAGGATGTTAGCCCAACAGTGTGATAAGCCTCATCATAATGACCAAAATAAGTAACCATCACTGGTACTGTTAATACAATAAATATGGCCGCACTCATTAAGAAGGAGAACGAACCGGTATTCAGGGCAATCATAACAAACAGTACCACATTCAGGCCAATGATTCCGTAACCGATCTGTCTATGGTTACCAATCTTCTTAAAACTGGCTACCACATTCTTCTGAATTTGGGTGGTAAAAGTAACCAGTACACCAACACCGAAACACATGAGCATATTATATAAAGCGCGGATATAGGAATAGGGATGATCCGGGTTCATTACGATCCCATGATCAAAGGGTGCGATTAAAACTCCGGGGTATCTGGCTCCCAGCATCATTAAAGCTACTCCCCCAATAAAGGTCGCCATCACCGCGGCCGGAGTGAATTTCTTCCAGAATACGCCCAGGAAAATTGCCACCACCAGCGGCGGAGTCAGGGTCGAGTGAAAGAAGCCGTGTGCTTCATAAACTGTTGGGAAATTTTTAAAGGCCAGCACCGCCAGAACACCGGTAGCAGTTATGACAATTGAGGCGATTCGCGCCGCAAACAGCTCTTTTTTCTCATTGACTGTTTTTACTTTTTGTTTTCTTTGCAGAAATTGCTTGGTAGGACGATAAACATCGTTGATAAAGATGGCTGCGGTAGCATTTATCAAAGTGTCAACGGTAGACATTAATGCTGCCGTCAGGGCGGCCATAATGAACCCGAAGACACCCGGCATAGCCACAATACTGGCAACTACTACAAATATCTGATCCGGGGAAGTGTTAGGTGACACAACACTGGGATCTGCAACTGCAATGGCTTTACCAATCCAGCCAGCATTACCAACAACAATTGCCGAGATCGGCAACATAAATAGAATGTTAACGGCTGCTGCTTTCCGTCCTTCGTTAACACTGCGGGTGGCCATAAACCGCATTATCAAACCCTGGTTCATGAACAGGAATCCGATCGATCCGGCTACGCCATCCTGCCAGAATATGCCCACAAAATTAAAGCTGGACGGACTATTGTAGTGGGCCAGTGGCAATTTCCATTCTACCGGTAAAAGATTCCAGAATATATTGAAACCACCAAGGTAATCAATACCGAGAGCAAACAAAAAAAGTCCTGCGAATATCAGGATAAATCCCTGGAGTAAATCAGTAAATATTACTGCTGTCTGCCCACCAAAGGTTATATAAATCCCGGTAATAATGGCGATCACAATTATCGCCCGCATGAGCGTAATATCAAAACTGGTACCCAACATGGTCATCGCTTCCGGTAACATGGGCAAAACTGCTTTACCCAGCGTTAAAAAGCCAATTCCAATATAGCCGATCATGTACAGCATCAATAGAATTGTTGCCAGAAAACGCGCGGAAGGACTGAATCGTTTTTCAAAATATTCCGGAATGGAACGCACTTTGGTGTAAACAATGATCGGCAACCAACCAAACAGGAAGAATGGTACGAAAAACCAGTCATTGATATAGGTCATTGATGATGAGAATCCATGCTCGAAGGCCTTGGCGGAATATTTTACAAAACTATGACTGCCAACGCCGGTAGCCACAATTGACATGGCAATCAACCACCAGGCGAATCGTCGGCCTCCAAAAAAGAAATCTGCGGTATTGCGAGTGTAACGGCCAAAATAACTGCCGAATAACATGATTGCCATAAAATATACTACCATGACAATCCAGTCGGTGGATGTTCCGATATTATGAAATGTATCCATGGCTTACCAATTCAATGCTGCGTAGGTTAAAATTGCGTGCATGACCACAAACCAGAAGAACCCAAAAATCAGTACCCGGTTCCACATTCGGTGTGATTTTCTCCTGAGATCGATCGACCCGCTTTTGCGAATGATTATCATGCCCACCAAAAAAAACAGACCGCCCACACCGTACAAGTACAGATATGGTATCCAGGTATGTTGTAATGTCACCATAATTTCGTCACCTGTTTTTACTCAGTTAGAGCTTACGAAGCTCCGTATCAATCTACAACCGTAAACCAAATGAAATTACCCCAATTGGTCAAATTCCGGTTTCAGTAAATCAAAGGTTTCCAGTAAGCCCTGAACCATAACTTTTGTGTGCCCTACTACCGGCATCATATTAGTATCGCCATTCCAGCGCGGTACAATATGAAAATGGATATGCTCAGCGATACCGGCTCCGGCGGCCTCGCCGATGTTGGCACCAAAATTAAATCCCTGGGGATGCATCGTTTTTTCCAGAATGCGCATCGATTTATCGGCTAGATTCATGATTTCAACATAAGTTTCCGTGCACAGATCGCCAGTACTCCAACAATGCTTGTAAGGAGCAATCATCAGATGGCCGTTGTTGTAGGGGTATAAATTCATCAAAAGGCTGCATTTGGTCCCACGGAATAAAACCAGATTCTCCCGATCATTATCCTGCTTTGGCTTATCACAGAAAATACAGCCATCTGATTCAGTTTTGGATGCCTGAACATACTCCATGCGCCAGGGTGCCCACAATAATTTGCTTTCGCTCATATCAGCGTGAATTTATTCGTCTTCATCCTTTTTCTGGGCGGCGGCTATGACCTTCCGCTCCAGATCCCTCGGCATTTCTTCATAATGGCTTAGTTCTTCACTATGGATTCCGCGACCGCCGGTCAATGACCTAATGGTGGTGGAATAGTGATATAATTCTGCCTGAGGTACCTGAGCCCGAATGATCTGGAATCCGCCATCGGAATCCATTCCGAGTATCTTACCGCGCTTACCAGAAATATCGCCCATAACGTCACCCATGAATTCATCCGGAACCTTCACCTCAATTATCAAAATCGGTTCCAGCAAACATGGTTTCGCTTGTGAAAAAGCTTCACGAAAAGCATGTTTACCGGCAATTTGGAAGGCAATATCCTTGGAATCAACCGGATGCTGTTTGCCATCGTAAAATTCGACTTTCAAATCAACAACCCGACAACCGGCAATCACACCTTCAACTACTGCGGCGCTAACTCCTTTTTCCACCGAAGGAACAAACACACGGTCAACATTCTGACCGACCAGAGAATCCGTAAATTCAATTCCCTCGCCCCGGGGTTTACTCTCGACCCGCATCCAGACTTCGGCAAATTGTCCGGCACCGCCCGATTGTTTCTTATGGCGATATTTAGACATTCCCTTACTTTTGATCGTCTCACGGTACGGAATCTTGGGTTCCATCGACATTATTTCCACATTGAAACGATTTTGCAAACGATTGGCGATAACTGCCAAATGTAGTTCACCTTGGCCCGAAATGATTGTCTGTTTCAACTCCGAATCAACACGATAAACAAAGGTAGGATCCTCCGCATGCAAAGTTGATAAACCCACTGCAATTTTCTCTTCGTCACCCTTGGCTTTGGGTTTAATCGCGGAATGAATGTTAGGTTTGGGATATTCTACCTGCAGCATAACAATATTTTTCTTGGTGCTGCATAGAGTATCTCCGGTATGGGTGTTTTTCAATTTTACGACAGCACCAATATCGCCGGCGTGGAGAACATTAATCGTGGTTCTGGTTTTTCCACTCATTACAAAAAATTGCCCAAAACGCTCCGATCCGCCCTGTACCGAATTGTACAAATCAGTACCGGTTTTTAGCGAACCACTATAAATCCGGAAATATGATAACTCCCCGACGTGAGCTTCGCTGACAGTTTTAAAAACCTGCAGGACTACATCGCTGTCTTCCAATTTTAAGTCTATTTCTTTATCGCCTTTGGCATCCTTGATTTTAAAAGAACCCCGATCAGCCGGACTGGAACTGTATTTGGCAATAAAATCCATAATCCGGTGAACGCCAATATTATTACCACCAGCGGCACATAAAACCGGTACAAAAGCACCCATTTGCAACGCGTCATGCATACCATTGCGCATTTCATCTTCGCTTAATCCACCTTCATCAAAGAATTTTTCCAGCAGACTATCATCGGATTCAGCTACATATTCGATCAACATTTCGTGTAATTCTTCGGCCTTTTCAGCCCATTCATCGGCTGGATCTGATTCGGTATATTCGCCGCTGCCGTCCGTTTTGAAAGTTAAAATCTTTTTTCGCAGAACATCGAGTACCTGGTTGAATGCCGGTCCGGCATTGATCGGAATCTGCATGGGGAAAACATTATTACCAAATCGCTCTTTTGCTTTTTCAAGAATGGCGTCAAAATTAGTGTGCTCCTTATCCAGCGCATTGATAACCAGCATTTTTGGAATACCATTTTTTGTGGCATAACCCCACACCTGCTCGGTCCCGACTTCAACCCCTTGGTTACCATGCACGACAACCACAGCAGCATCAACCGCACTCAGAGCAGCAAGTGTTTCGCCGGTGAAATCAGCATATCCCGGGGTATCGATGAAATTAAATTTCTTACCCCCCCAAACCGTATTAAGTATAGTTGAATTTATGGATATTTCGCGTTCCTGCTCTTCTTCGTGATAATCTGAGGCGGTATTACCATTGGCAATCGACCCTAAACGATTAATAGCTCCACCGCTGACTAACATTGATTCACATAACATGGTCTTTCCGCTGGAGCTATGACCAACAACGGCAAAATTGCGGATATCCGCTGATTGATATTCGATCATATAATTTTCCTTTTCTGACTAATTTGATTGTCCCTTCACGACAAATTCTAAATTCTTACTAATTCTAAAAGAAAACGAGCCGGATAGTAATGTTACCTGAAATTTGAATCAAGGCTTTTCAACTTGCTGATTGTTAATTAATGGTAAATTAACATCATCAATGTAAGCTCGTAGCACAGGCATTAGATAAACCGTTGACAAATCAAGTTCAGCAAAGGCCATTGCCAGTACTCGTAATTTTTGTTCAATTGGCCGATGTTTATTTAGTACGATGCAGGATTCATTCTGCAGCCTGCAACCACCCCCAGTAAAATCACCACGGTCTTCGACCAACCTTATTTCCAAACGCCGGGCTAGCTCTTCAAATTGAAAGAAAAGCTGTTCCGGTTTCATTCCATCGTACCATCATAATAAATCGTTCCGTTTTTCAGTTTGTAGCATTTCCACCAGATTTTTAACCGATTCGACTTTGTCCTTGGGAATCACCATCGTCGCGTCGGCAGTATTGATCACTACCAGATTATCGACACCGACAATGGCAGTGAATCGACCATCAGACTGTATCATATTATCCTTGCCATCCAGAATAAGACCGTCGCCTTTTACTACATTGCGATTTTTATCCTTATTAGCCATGTCGTAAACCGCGTTCCAGGACCCGATATCACTCCAATCGTAACGTGCTTTAAAAACATAGATATTTTTTGACTTTTCCATCAAACCGTAATCGACTGACTCGGCCTTGATATATTTCCAGATATCATTTATGGATGCTTGCGGATCTATAGCCAATCGGTCCTTGATCAAGTCAAGATTATGATACAGTTCCGGCATATATTGGCGCAGCTCTTCCATGAAAGTCTTAACTTCCCAAACAAACATACCGCTGTTCCACAAAAAATCACCGCTACTAAGAAATTCACGAGCCAGACCCAAGGGCGGTTTCTCGGCAAATGTCTTTACTTTGTAGGCATCCAAGTGATCCTCATCGCTGTCGGGATCGTACTGGATATAGCCATAGGCTGTGGCGGGATAAGTCGGCGTGATGCCGATCGTAACCAGGGAATGTTTTTTCCGGGCCAGGTGCGAGGTAGTATTGATAGTCTTTTCAAATTCGCGATGCCCCACCACCAAATGATCCGACGGAAAAACACCCATTACGCAATCCTCCTGCGTCAAGCACAGTTTTAGAGCAGCCAGACCAATACAGGGGGCAGTATTTTTTCCGCTTGGTTCAACAATAATATTTTCAGGTGTCACCCCGGTGATTTCTTTTCTGATAGCCGGAGCCAGATCTTCCCCAGTTATGATAAAAATATCTCGAACGGCTGAAATTTTTCGTAGACGATCAACAGTCATCTGTAGCATCGATGTATCGCCGACTATATTTAACAATTGTTTAGGGCGTGAAATACGGCTGAAGGGCCAGAACCGGGTTCCGCGACCACCGGCCATAATTACACAATACATAATTATTGTCCTTCCATTACAGTTAATTTCGGCGTTTCGATGATCCAACTAGCCCGCACTTCCATTGTATCTGAAAAGATGTGAAACCACTCACTACTAATAAAAGGGAATGCGCTGCCGAAATCGTAGAGCAGGTTTTGATTCGTATCCTTGAAAACCATCAAATTGTAGTAGCCTTCCGGTATATTATTAAAGCTATAATTCGACTCTGAATTTACAAAAGATATGTGGCTGTGAGTCGAATTTTCGATCAATGAAAGCTGGGCCATGATGGGGGGATTATCAGTCAGAATTTTACCGGTTAACCCGCCGCGCCCCACCGGGGCTACCAACGAAAATTCAATTGATAACAAGGAATCTGCCAGTGTTGATCCATCGCTAGCAATCAGGCTGTCACCAAGAATAATTAATTTGTATTTTCCAAGCTCAGACCACCCATCCCTGGAAATTAACCGGGTCTGGATCAGATTCACCGGATCAATCGTGAAAGTGATATCAGTTGTATTATTTAATACTATTCTAATCGCTGAAGTATCCGGCCAGACGGCTACCGGTTTATCTACAACCAGATTAAGAC
>JABMPO010000117.1 GCA_013203015.1 Fidelibacterota bacterium | reverse complement strand
CATCCTAAATTCCGCCCCCAATTAATTCAGGAGGCAAAAAAACGACATTTGATTTACAAAGATCAAGCGATAATTGCTGGAAAAGCCGGTGAGTATCCGGAGCAATTGGAAGCTTATCGTACGACGAAAAAGGATATTGAAGTTTTTTTCCGGCCCGTTAAAATCAGTGATGAGCCTTTATTGAAAGATTTTTTCTATTCGCTTTCCGATAACAGTATGTATCGAAGATTTATATCCAAACGCAAAGATATGCCCCATGAGCGGTTACAGGATTTTGTAATTATTGATTATCAAAAAGAAGTTGTCATTCTGGCGTTTGTTGGTGAAGGTATTGATGAACGAATGGTGGGGATGGGACAATACGGAATAGTTGAAATGACTCACACTGGCGATATTGCTTTTGTCATCCGTGATGATAATCAAAATATCGGCATTGGCCGAGAATTATTAAGCTATTTGACTTTTATTGCTAAGCGGCAAGGTCTGCTGGGATTCACTGCAGAGGTATTGATGGATAATATTCCCATGTTGCATTTATTTGCCAGCATGGGATTCGATATAGAGAAACGTAGTGAAGAAGGAGTGCACGAAATGAAAATGATGTTCCGGGATGATTTATGACAAAACCGGATATTAAATACTTGTTTGAACCACGGTCAATTGCTGTAATTGGTGCATCAGCAAATCCTAGTAAAATCGGACACATAATTGTAAAAAATATTATTGAGGCGGGTTATAAGGGCAAAATCTATCCTGTTAATCCAAAAGGCGGAGAGATTTTGGGAATTGATATCGTTTCCAGCCTCACGGATATTGCTGATGAAATTGATGTTGCCACAATTGCCATCCCAGCTCGATTTACAGCCGCTGCGGTGAAAATGTGTGCCGAAGCAGGTGTTAAGCACTTGCCGATTATTTCATCCGGGTTCTCCGAAATCGGCAATCTGGAAGAGGAACGTTGGCTGACACAATTTGCGCGAGCGAATGACATACGTGTTCTAGGACCAAATATATTTGGTCATTATTCGGCGAAAGTATCGCTGAATGCAACGTTCGGTCCCCGCGACATCCAAAAGGGCGGAGTTGCCATAATCACGCAAAGTGGCGCACTTGGTATTGCTATGATCGGTAAAACCGCTGTCCAGAATATCGGTCTATCCGCGATAATTTCAGTCGGCAATAAATCCGATATTGATGAAGCTGACCTACTGGAATATCTGGTCCAACAGGAAGAAACTAAGATAATTCTGATATATATTGAGGGTATCCAGCAGGGTGAACGTTTTATTGGTGCGCTTTCGGCCGCTACAAAAGTAAAACCGGTAGTTGTAATTAAATCCGGGCGATCTAAACGTGGTGCAATTGCTGCCGCTTCCCATACCGGTTCGCTGGCTGGTTCTGATTCCATTTTTGATGCGATCATGCGCCAGTGTGGAGTATTACGGGCGGAAAGCGTTGACGAAGCCCTGGAATGGTGTAATTATTTGTCTAATGCACCAATCCCCAAAGGTGAAAACACAATTATAGTCACCAATGGTGGTGGTGTAGGGGTTATGGCAACGGATGCCTGTGAAAAATACAATGTAAAGCTATATGAAGATTCACAGCGCCTGAAAGATAAGTTCGAAGCCGTAACCCATGGATTTGGATCCACCAAGAATCCAATCGATCTGACTGGTGAAGCCTCCGCCGAAGAATATATTCATGCTCTGGATGTTGCCCTGAAAGATAAATTTATTGATGGTGTACTGGCTTTGTATTGTGAAACGGCAATGATGACCGCCGAACAGCTTATCCGGATGATCGAAGAAAGTTATACAAAATATAAAGCAGCAGGAAAACCGGTTCTGTTTGCCCTATTTGGCGGGGAAAAAACCGAACGCTGCATCACAGCCTTAACCAAGAGCAATATACCTGTCTACCGTGATGTGTATAACGCAACATCCTGCCTTGGAATAGCCTACGCCTATAATATGATGCGACAGATGAAAAAGCAGGAAATGGTTGATTCGGAAGTTGACATTTCGGCAATCGATAAAATTATTGATAGTGCACTGGCCGATAACCGACAATTCTTGCTTGCTGATGAAGGTGAAGCCTTGTTGCAGGCAGCTGGATTATCCGGTCCCGAGAGCGGAATTGCGAGAAATATCGAATCGGCTGTGGATCTGGCTGAAAAAATTGGCTATCCGGTAGTAATGAAGGTAGTATCCCGCGATATTTTACATAAGAGTGATGTCGGTGGTGTTTTACTCAATCTTGATGATAAGGAAGAAGTGCTGGATGCTTTCCAGGCCATCATGCATAATTGTAAAGCTCATAAACCTAATGCAAATATTGAAGGCGTGGAAATTGTAGAACAGGTAAAACCCGGAATGGAAGTAATAATTGGGGCGATGAATGACAAGACTTTTGGTCCGATCATGATGTTTGGATTGGGTGGTATTTATGTTGAAGTCATGAAGGATGTTTCATTCCGTGCGTTACCGCTTAGCCGTCAAGACGTACGCCTAATGATCAAGGAAATTCGTTCATATCCACTATTACTTGGAGTACGCGGCGAAGTCCGAAAAGATATCGATGCGATTGTGGAGATAATCTTCAAATTGGGAACAATAATCAAAAACTGTCCACGTATAACGGATGTTGAGATTAATCCCCTGATGGTATACGAAGAAGGTCAGGGAGTTAAAACCGTTGACGTAAGAGTATTATTATCAAATGCAGAAAAGGGTGAAAATGATGCCTAAACTAATAATTACATCAATCCATAAAGATGCAGGAAAAACAAGTTTTATCGTTGGCTTGGCGCGTGCCTTGAATCAAAAAATAGGTTATATGAAGCCTTTTGGAGATCGCTTGCTATACCGAAAAAAACGCCTTTGGGATTACGATGCCGCGCTGATGACTAATCTTTTTAACATCAAAGACCTTCCGGAAGATATGAGCATTGGTTTCGATCACTCCAAATTACGTTACATGTATGATGAATCCAGCGCCGCTGAAAAAGTTCTGGATATGGCCAACAAGATCGGTGCAAATAAGGATCTGCTAATAGTTGAATCCGGTGGTGATCTGGCTTTGGGGATTTCAGTTCATCTTGATGCACTGACTATCGCTAAAAATTTAGCGGGTAAATTAATTATTATTCTTAGTGGCGATAATGATCAGATTCTCGATGATAGTATATTTTTAAAGCGCTTTATGAATTTAAATGATTTGAATTTTGGTGGCGTAATCATCAATAAAGTCCGTGATGTTGAAGAATTTAATACAAATTACCTTGGCTATTTTAATGAAGTGGGAATCCCGGTGCTGGGGATT
>JABMPO010000116.1 GCA_013203015.1 Fidelibacterota bacterium | reverse complement strand
GCTTGTGTCGGCGTTTTCATAAATGCGCCGTTCCCAGTTTTCACATCCAAAACCAAGCCCTGAATACCTTCGGCAATTTTCTTGCTCATGATCGATCCGCAGATGAGGGGAATCGACTGGATGGTGCCGGTTACATCCCGCAGGGCATAGATTTTTTTATCGGCGGGACAGATTTCCCCGGTTTGACCAATCATTGCAATGCCTGTTTTCTCGACGGCTTCCCGGAATTCGGTCAGGGTTAATTCGGTGCGGAAACCAGGAATGGTTTCGAGTTTATCAAGCGTACCGCCGGTATGTCCCAGACCCCGGCCGCTGATCATGGGTATTACCAATCCGGCCGCCGCCATGAGCGGTCCCAGGATGATTGACACTTTATCGCCGACGCCACCGGTACTGTGTTTGTCAGCAACATAGGCATCGAGTTGTGAAAAATCCATTCGCTTACCAGAATCAATCATCAGTTCGGTCAGTACCGAGATTTCCTGGAATTCCATTCCTTTGAAGTAGATTGCCATCAGCAGGGCTGACATTTGGTAATCCGGCAAACTGCCCTCGGTATAGCCATTAATGAAAAATTTTAGTTCATCGACCGTAAGCGCTTTACCATCTCTTTTTCGTTGGATTATTTCAGCGGGTATCATGTTTTTTCCTAAGCACTAATTTAGGTAATCGCCAGTTAATACGCAGAGGGGCGCGTTCGCGCACGGTATGCAGTGTAAGATAGAGTGCAATAATCAACAATATTAAATTAGGCAGCCACATGGCGACATAAGGTTGTAATATATTCCGGTCGGCAATTTCTTCACCGCCGATCAGCATGATATAATAAACCAGAAAAAAGCCAAAACTCATGCTCATTCCAACGACAAAGCCGCCTTTTTTTGCCAGTACTCCCAGTGGTGCACCGACCAGTACAAATAGCAGACAGGCAAATGGTAGGGAGAATTTTTTATGGATTTCCACACCATATTTATTCATACTCTTATGATAACTATATATCAGATTATATTCATTTTTCGCCTGTCGTTCAAGACTACGGGCACGGCGGTCGTTAACACGGAATTGCGCATCAGTCAGGGTCGTGTCAGTTTTTAACCGGGTCCGGTACAGGTTGATAATCTCAGTCGCTGTTTCCAGATTGGGAGGAACTATACTGTCACCAATAGTACGATCAAATGATTTCGCCAGCCGTGATTTAACGGTGGTTATGCGTTCGGAATAGGTCTTTTGTTTTTTGATCATCATGGGGACAGTCATTTCACGATCGGTTCTGGATGATTTATCGCGACGTTTAAGCAGTAAATCGTCAGCCGGTATAATGATTCTATGCCGTTCAAATTTAATCCGGCGGAAATTTCCGTAATCGAGCAGATCAAGTTCGTGGATTTCACCATCGTACAGAGTTAATACGATTGCATCGTCGATGGTACTCAGTTTTCCTTGTTTGGCAAATATGGTAGTTTGTGTTTCCTTATTATCCTTGCTGAAGATGCGAACATCTTTCATCACTTCATTGTCCTGGCCACCGATAATCAAGCTGTAATTGGGGATATCTTCTACAAAATAACCCGGTTCAATACTTAGACCGGGGCGTTTTCGATATATATCGCCGGAGAGAATCCGTGCCCGGTGGTTCATGTGCGGTAAAACAAAATTATTGAAGTAAACCAGGGTACCACCGACCAATAACCCGAAGAATAAAGCCGGGCGAATGATTGTCAGAAAGCTGATTCCTGAAGTACGCATTGCAGTTATTTCATTGTCTTCCGAAAGGCGACCAAACGTCATCAGAGCTGCAATCAAAACCGCCATTGGTACCGCCAGGGCAATGATCCAGGCCAGATTCAAGAATAGATATTCCAGGATAGTCCAGACATCGATTCCTTTGCCGAGAAACCGGTCGATTGCCCGCAGTAGAAAATTAGTAAACAGGATAAATACTATTATCAGCAGGGAAAAAATAAAGGGCAGGAACATTTCCTTAATTATGTAGCGGGACAAAAGTCGCATAGCCGAAATTACATAAGCTGTGATTTATATGTGTGGGTGAGAAATCGATTGTTATCGTCAAATTGATAATTGGTGAAATACCGTGGCAAGTCAGGTTGTTGTAATTGAATTTGATAGCGGATTTCAATGAATATTCCGGCTTGTTTACAGCGCTAATTCCTACTAATTTCGCCTGCCTCATTTGAGGCCGTATGGTGGGCGTAGCTCAGCAGGTTAGAGCATCTGGTTGTGGCCCAGAAGGCCGTGGGTTCAAGTCCCATCGCTCACCCCGACTTCGTTCCGATTAAAATCGGAACTAGG
>JABMPO010000115.1 GCA_013203015.1 Fidelibacterota bacterium | reverse complement strand
TATGACGAAATTGGGAAAATCAATCGACCTGGCCCATTATCCCAACTACAATACTTATTTTAACCTCAAATGGCCGTATGTTGTCACCATCCATGATCTGATACAGTTTCAGTTTAATTATGGAAATTCTATCAAGCGTAAGCTGGCCCGACATCTTCTGCGCCGGGTGCTAAAAAATGCCCGACAAGTTGTCTGTATCTCTGAAACAACTCGTTTTGCCCTGAATCAGTTTTTTCCCAATCTGGATCAAGAAAAAATCAATATTATGTATAATCCGGTTGATCATTTAATAAATTACCAGATAAACACCACCAATATGGTTCAATCAAATAAACCATATATTCTATGTGTCGGCGGCTGCAAGCGTCACAAGAATTTTAATCTAGTCGTTGAAGCTCTCGATACTCTCAATGATAAATATCCCGGTCTGGGGCTAATAATAATCGGTGAGCGTTTTGACAAGCAAGATTATATTGATGAGGCCATTAGCCGCCGACGCAGTAAGTCACTCATTATCCGGCTGGAAAACGTGCCAGATGAAGAATTGAATGGATATTACCAGAAAGCCCGCCTGGTGATCGTACCATCGCTGGCGGAAGGATTCGATTATATACCCTTCGAAAGCGCCTATCGCGGAATCTGTCCGGTGATTTCCGACATAGCAGTGCATCGGGAGCTATATGGCGCTTCATTGCCATTGTTTAATCCCCGTGACCCAAGGGATCTGGCTGAAAAGATTGAACAATTAATCGAATCACCTGATAAGCAAGCCGATCAAATGGAAACAATTAAATCAATTGGTGAAAATTATACTATCGAAAATTTTACAGTGGAATTAATCTCCATTTATCAGAAAGCACTGGCAACAAATTGAAAATTGCTCTGATTCATTACTGGTTTTATGGAATGCGCGGTGGCGAAAAAGTGGTGGCGGAAATATTGCGTTTGTTCCCCAAAGCTGATCTATTTACCCATTTATTTATTCCCAATAAACTCGATCCGATTATTTGTGAACGCCATGTGACAACCACTTTCATCAATCGGTTGCCATTGGCCGGGAAGCTCTACCAGGCTTATTTACCATTGATGCCCACCGCCCTTAAACGGCTGGATTTATCAGAATATGATTTAATAATCTCCAGCGAATCGGGACCAGCCAAAGGCGTGGTCAAGCGCCCTGATGCCTGCCACATCTGTTATTGCCACACCCCCATGCGCTATATCTGGGACCAACAGCCGGTTTATCTGGAACAGGCCGGAATACTAAAACGCTGGTATTTAAAGCGTATAACTCCTTACCTGCGCCGCTGGGACAAATGGTCGGCAGGTCAGGTCGATCATTTTATTACTAATTCCGAAAATGTCCAGCAGCGGATTGAAAATATCTACCAGTGCCCTGCTACCATTATTTATCCCCCGGTGGCAGTTGGTAATTTTAGTGCGGTGGGCACCAAAAGTGATTATTTTATCATGGCCGGTCAACTGGTACCATACAAGCGCCCTGATCTGGCCATCGTAGCTTTCAATCAATTGGGGCTGCCGCTAAAGGTGGTTGGCACTGGTCTGGAACTGGAAAAACTGAAATCGCTGGCCAAAAATAATATTGAATTCACCGGTTATGTCAGTGATGCTGAATTGAGTCATTTACTCGCGGGGTCCCGGGCGCTGATATTTCCGGGGGAAGAGGATTTCGGGATAATTCCGGTGGAAGCGCAGGCCGCCGGCACACCGGTTATTGCATTGGGTAGAGGTGGTGTGTTAGAAACGGTTAACGGCCGGTATTATAACGATCAAATCAATACCGGTGAGGAGTTGACCGGTTTATTTTTTAACAACCCTCAAATTCAAGATTTAATTTCCGCTGTTAAAAAATTTATCACAATTGAACATTTGATAAAACCGGAAGTTTGTCAGAAACAAGCGTCACAATTTTCAGTGGATCGATTCCGAAAGGAGTTTAAATTGTTCGTTGAAGATGTATTACCCGCCACACTTTTAGTTAAATAAATGGAAGCATGGGTATCTTAAAGCGAAATGCCAATCTGTTTCTGATCTTTTCCCAGATCCTGAATCCAATACTAGTCTCAGTAATCGGATATTTATCCTTCCGTGTGTATCTACAGGGTAAGCCGGGTTTCGAAATTTTCCCGGTGCGCTACCAGATCGCAATTCTGGTTGCGTTGTTGTTTACCATTATAGTGTTCAGCCAATTTGCGGTTTATCGTCCCTGGCGCGGTATGCGACTGTTTCAAGAGGTTAAAACAATATCCCTGGCCTGGATGACAGTCTTGCTGGGCCTGGTTATGTTGGCATTCCTGACAAAAACTACCACTGAATTCTCCCGCGTATGGACAATTTCCTGGTGGACGACTACCTGGCTTAGTATTGTCCTGATTCGCGTGAGCATACAAATATCCATGCGATTCATGCGAACCCGCGGTTGGAATAAACGACAGATTGTAATTGCCGGAGCCGGGGCGTTGGGCCAGCGAATTGTTCAACGTATCCGGCTGGCAGAATGGACAGGACTGGAAGTTGCAGCCTTTTTTGATGATGATGCCTTTCTAAGGGATCAGAAAATTGAGGGCATTCCGGTGGTTAATAATCTGGATGAATTGCCACTTTATGTAGTAAACAATGAAATTGATCAAGTCTGGATGGCCCTGCCTCTGCGCGCCGATGAACGATTGAAATCCACTATTACCTCAATTCATGAATTATCTTCGGCCAAAGTCCGGATGGTTCCTGATATCTATAATTTTCCTCTGCACAATTATTCGGTTTCGGAAGTGGCGGGTCTACCGGTTCTGAATCTGACCGACTCCCCCATGTTCGGCATTAATCGGGTTGTTAAAACAATAGTAGATATTTCCCTGTCCGCTCTGGCGCTGATAATTCTTTCGCCCTTATTGCTACTGATCGCCGGCGGAGTCAAACTCAGTTCTGCCGGACCCGTATTTTATCTTCAGGAACGTATCAGTTGGAATGGAAAACGTTTCAAAATGCTGAAATTCCGATCGATGCCGGTCGATGCTGAAGATACGGTTGGCCCCCAGTGGACTGCCGCCAGCGACCATCGTGCAACCAGGTTCGGGAGTCTGCTGCGCCGAACCAGTTTGGATGAATTACCGCAATTTATCAATGTACTCAAAGGTGATATGTCCATCGTTGGTCCGCGCCCGGAACGACCGGTATTTGTGGAACAATTTCGTGCCGAGGTTCCGGACTATATGCAGAAGCATCTGGTGAAAGCAGGAATTTCCGGTTGGGCTCAGGTCAATGGCTGGCGGGGCGACACGGATCTGAAAACGCGCATCAAATATGATATATACTATATTGAAAACTGGTCAGTCTGGTTTGATTTTAAAATCATGTTATTAACAATTTTTAAAGGATTGGTAAATAAGAACGCCTATTAATAAAAGTCTGATGTAGTAAACATCAGTATTATTATTTTTCCCGATCGGCCTCCTCATTTTGGAGGCTTTTTTATTTTAATGTACATCTGCCAAATTGCTACCAATAACAACATAGCTGTAGCTACTACCAGATAGAAAGTTAAAACATCTGACAACTTTCTTTTACAACAACGGTCATAACAGCAGTTACGGATGATATAAGAACTACAGGGACGCACCAATCAAACCTAAATAATTTTTATATCGCCAAAAAATTGATAATAAACGTAATCATTCAGGGGACGGAATGGACCGCAAAATTGAGAAAAAACGTTGGACACCAAAGAAGCTGACCGGAATAGCCGGAGGAGTTATCGTGGGGGTCTTCATCATTTACCAGATTGGCTTCAGCGATAAAAGCTCCCGCCTCAATGTCGATCGTCAGCGCTTGGTTATTTCAACTGTTAAGCGCGGCGATTTTCAGGAATTTATTCCCGTCATTGGAACTGTAATTCCAATCAAAACCATTTATCTCGATGCCATTGAAGGTGGATCGGTTGAGCACTTGTTTCTGGAGGCAGGCAGTTACGTGAATAAAGGTGATCCGATTCTCAGGCTAGCCAACACCAACCTGCTGCTCGATATCATGTACCGGGAAGCAGAACTGTTCCAGCAATCCAACAACCTGCGTAATACTC
>JABMPO010000114.1 GCA_013203015.1 Fidelibacterota bacterium | reverse complement strand
GTTGCCGCAAGATTTGGCAGTCCCCTGGTGCTGGGAGTGGGGGATGGGGAGTATCTCATTGCCAGTGACGCTTCGCCGATTGTTGAGCATACCCGCAATGTTATTTATCTTGACGAAGGCGAATTGGTGACAATTACCAAAACTGGATACACTGTTCGTAGCATTCATGAAGATCGCATTGTAACCAAAGATGTGACTCAGGTTGATTTGAGCATCGAGGAAATTGAGAAAGGAAAATTCCCTCATTTCATGCTGAAAGAGATTTATGACCAGGAACGGACTATAAAAGACACGATGCGCGGTCGATTGCTAATGGCTGAAGGCTCTGCCCATCTTGGTGGAATCGGCGATTTTTTACCGCGTATTGAAAACGCGAGACGGTTTTATATTACTGCCTGCGGTACATCCTGGCACGCCGGTCAGATCGGGAAATATCTGCTGGAGAGATTTGCCAATATCCCGGTTCATATCGAATATGCATCAGAATTCCGTTATCGAAAAACAATCATTGATAGTGAAACCATTGTAATTGCAATCAGCCAGTCCGGTGAAACGGCTGATACCCTGGCAGCCATTAAAAAAGCCAGTGAACAGGGCGCACTTACCCTGGGAATTTGTAATGTTGTCGGCAGTTCAATTGCCCGTGAGACCGATTGTGGTGTTTATACCCATGCGGGACCTGAAATCGGCGTAGCTTCGACTAAAGCTTTCACAGCCCAGGTAACGGTTTTGTTGATGCTGTCCCTGCTTTTGGGGCGTCGAAGGGGTTTTTCCAAACAGGCCGGACAGGAATTGGTTAGTGCAATGAATTCTATCGATCAGCTAGTGAAAAATACTTTAAAACATGCTGATGTTATCGAACAAGTAGCTCAGAAAAACATGGCTGCCGATAATTTTCTATATTTGGGTCGGGGCTTAAATTTTCCTATCGCCCTCGAAGGTGCATTGAAATGCAAAGAAATATCTTATATCCATGCCGAAGGTTATCCAGCCGCCGAAATGAAACATGGACCGATTGCTTTAATTGATGAAAAAATGCCAGTAGTAGTAATCGCACCTCATGACCGGACATTTGATAAAATCATGTCAAATATTCGGGAAGTCAAAGCCCGCAAAGGTCGACTGATCATTGTTACTGACAAAAATTGCCCAGAGATTGAGGAAGTTTCTGATTTTGTTATTGAAGTGGGTGAGATGCATCCGATAATCTTCCCGTTGGTGGCAACAATTCCATTACAGATTCTGGCCTATCATCTGGCGGTATTAAGGGGCTGCAATGTCGATCAGCCCCGGAATCTGGCAAAGAGTGTGACCGTTGAATAAAATCACAGATATTATTCTGGTTTTAGTCTTTCTGATAAATCCCATTCTAGGTCAATTTGCATTGCTCGGTGGTCGCACCAGTCAGGAGACATTTGATCGGGGAGTAGCTAGTTTCAACGATGGTCGTTATACCAATGCGGCCGGTATTTTCCGTAAATTGACTAAATCTGATACAGACGAACTGATCACGGCCTCAGTCATGATGTTGATGAAATCAGAATATCATGCCGGGAACATCGCCAATGCAAAGTTGGTTGGTGGTGATTTTATCAATCGTTATCCCCGGAGTTCATATTTGAAAGATGTTTATCTCTGTTTTGGGGATATGTTTGTTAATGAAGGTCTACCGAATGTTGCTTTTGGCATGTACCTTAATTCTCGACGCCTAACAATTACGAAGGCCACCCAAGATTTATTAGATGAGAGGTTGGTCAAATTAGTCTCACTCGGTCTGAATATTGGCAATATCAATATATTGGAGATGACCGAAGGTAATCTGGTTAATAAAAATATTCTGTTTTTGGCACGAGCTTTTTCTCGAATTCTTATAGGAGAACCTGATGAAGCTGCCGCAGAAATGTATAAAATCGATTCAGATTTGTTGCCTGAAATATATTCTGGAATCAGCAGAACATTAATTCGACAAACTTATAAACCTGCGCAAAATACCCTGGCAATCGGAGTAATTCTGCCACTTACAGGTCATGGAGCAGGAATAGGTCAGGCCTTTTTAAAAGGACTATATCAAGCGGTTGACCGAGTTAATAATGATAGCAGCATGATTGTTTTATCAATATTTAATAATAATAGCGATGCGGTAGAATCCTTACTGGCAGTTCGCCATTGCGTGAATAATCCTAATATCAAATTGATAATTGGTCCCCTTACCAGTACCAATTCAATCATAGCTTCTACGGCAGCCCAGGAAATGACGATTCCTATACTATTACCGGAAAGTTCTGAGGATAATCTCACAGAAATTGGTGATTTTATATTTCAGATGAATTCAACACTGACTATGCGTGGCAGGCTCGCTGGCCGTTATCTGGCTGGTGAACTTGATTTGGATAGCTTAGCGGTTATTGCACCGTTCGATGAATTTGGTCATTCGCTGGCTGATGCCTTCATGACTGAGGTCGATGCGCTTGGAAAAACAGTTGTTGCAGTGGAATGGTATTCCGGTATTCCGGAAAATCTACGCCGGCAATTTATGTCATTAAGGAAAATCGCGTTCAGTTTGCAGGAATCGAGTGAATATGATCAATATTTAGGCATGGAAATCGACAGTCTGGATGCAATGTTTGATATATCGGAAGATATATTCTTTGATATTCCGGAATCGGATGAAAAACCATTATCGAGATCAGATTCTGCAAAAATTGTTCTGGAAACTATTCAAGGTTTGTATATACCGATTCACCCCGGGCATATTCAATATCTGGGAACCCAGTTTCCATCATACAATTTGAATACTCAATTAATTGGGAATGAGAACTGGCTTGATCTAGAGGTGCTTACTCAGGAAATTGTTGGACCCCATATTAACGGAATGGTTTATATTTCCAATTATTTCGCACCAGTGGATTTTTCCAGTATTTCCTTGCCAGCACTGGACGAAAATGTTGATCTGAAGTATTTTTATCATGGATTTGACAGTGGAATGCTTCTGGCGGAACTGGCGGGTACCAAGCTTGAATCAAGATTGAGCGCCAAAGATAAATTGGCCGGTTTAGATCGATTCCGCGGATTGACCCAGATTATTAGTTTCAATACCAATTCTAAAAATATTAATACTGCATTGCGGGTGCTTGAGTACAGGAATCATGAGTTGATCGATCTGGGATATTTTAATTGTGATTCAATAATAGTCAATTTTCCTGCTATTCCATAATTCTGATTTGTCAGCTAAAAAAAATACCTGCAGCAATCCACGTTATTTAGATTTTTCTGCTGAAATGAAAGTCGCCGGGATTACTGCGGCAATTTCGGTGCGCTCCCGAAATCGTGAGTTGAATCGGAACAGTCTGGCGAAAGTATTGGGGTTTACAGCTGACAGGCTTTCAATTCCCAATCAGATCCATTCTAATACAGTAAAAATTGTTGATCAGCCTGGCGTATATAAAAAATGCGACGGTCTGGTGACCGGCTCACCAGACATTGTATTATCCCTACAGGTGGCTGACTGCATCCCATTGTACCTAATTGATTCGGTACAGAATAATCTGGGATTGATACATGTTGGCTGGCGCGGGGCAGCGGCGGGTATCGTGCCTAACGCGATAGCGAAAATGAAAAATATAGGTAGTAATCCATCAGATATTACAGTATTGATTGGTCCTTGCATTCTCCAGGAAAATTTTGAAATTGGACCTGAGGTCGCCGCACATTTTCCAAATCGGTTTCTGCAGACTGGTACTGCTGATCGTTCATATTTTGATCTGCCTCGTTTTACTTGCCGGGCATTGCAAAACTGCGGGATTTCTCCTGATAAATTATTTAATACTCAACTGGACACTTTTTCTAACCCCGTGCTATTTCATTCCTACCGCCGTGATGGAGTTAATGCGGGTCGGATATATGCGGTATTAGGGTGGCGCCAATAGTCGTTCCTACCCCTTTTTACTGAAGGGCAATGCGTTTAAATTGGCGATTAAAATTTGACGCTTATGACAATTCTTGATTCAATCTTACTGGGTATTCTGCAAGGTTTTACAGAATTCCTACCAATTAGTAGCTCCGGTCATCTGGTACTGGCTGAATATTTACTCGGTGTTTCTACTCCCGGACTGGTTTTTGAAGTAACCGTTCATCTTGGTTCGCTGATTAGCATTCTTATTGTTTTTTGGCAGGATATTAAAGAAATACTGCTTTCACTGCATGATCGGTCGACTCGGCACCTGATACTGGTTTTGGTTGTAGGCACAATACCAGCCGTTATGGTGGGGTTATTGTTCAAAGACTGGTTTGCGGCAGCTTTCGACAATATTGCTCTCGTAGGTGCGACCTTGATGCTGACCGGTATTATTCTTATTAGTACGCGATTTGCTAAAGCGAAAAATGCAGAATTGACTTACTTCAATGGTTTGATCATTGGTATTGCTCAATCGCTGGCGATTACACCGGGAATTTCCCGCTCCGGTTCCACAATAGCCGCTGGATTAATTTTGGGTATCAGCAGCAAAAGTGCAGCCCGGTTTTCATTCTTACTTGCAATTCCCGCTATTGTTGGCGCTGGCTTACTGACCGGTCTGGAAATTGTTTCAACCGCAAATGCGAATATTTTTTCTATTGAAAATATCATCGCTTTTTTCACTTCTCTGGTTGTTGGTGTTTTTGCCCTGAAATGGCTTTTAAAGACTCTTAAAGCTGGGAAATTTCACTGGTTTGGTATTTACTGCCTGTTTGTTGGTTTAATAACTTTAATTGGTTATTCTGTAACCTGATTACTAACATTGATAACGACTTGAGTGCTGTAATTAATGGGGTACAAAACATGATTGGTAAGGAGCATCAATGTCTGCAGTAGCAGTTGGATTTATCGTTTATCTGACTGGAATATTGATCGTTGGTATAATAACCTCCCGGATGACTAAATCGCTTCCGGATTACCTGCTGGCCGGACGCAAGTTAGGTCCCTGGGTTGTGGCATTTTCCGAACGGGCTTCTGGTGAAAGCGGCTGGATGTTGCTGGGGTTGACCGGTCTTGCATTTGCCACCGGGCTGGGTGATCCATCTGGTCTAAAACTGGAACCGGCCATTTGGACAGCGATTGGTGGTGTAATCGGCATCTGGGCATCCTGGTTGCTAATTGCCAAAAAATTACGGGTGGCAAGTGAAAAAATGGGTGCGTTAACATTGCCGCGTTTTTTTGAATTGCGCTTTAGAAAATCCGATCCCATTTTACGTTTGATTTCCACAGCAATCATAACCTTCTGTTTTGCATTTTATATTGCTGCCCAATTTGATGCCGCCGGGAAATCGCTCGAAGCGGCTTTCGGTTGGCCCCATTTTTCAGGAGTACTGATCGGAGCGGCTATCATCGTTTTCTACACATTAATGGGCGGTTTTTTTGCTGTCGCTTGGACGGATTTTATTCAGGGTTGGATTATGCTGGTAACGCTGGTAATTCTGCCGCTGGTTACACTTTTTGTACTGGGGGGATTTAGTGGTCTTTCCGCCAGCATCAACGAAATTAATCCGCAGTTCTTAACAATCACCGGCGGGCGTAGCGGCCTAAAATTACTCAGCGGAATTCTGGGCGGATTTGGCGTGGGCCTGGGATACATGGGGCAGCCCCATTTACTGGCGCGTTATATGAGCATCAGGTCGGTAAGCGAAATTAAGGTGGCACAGAAAATTGCCGGTGTATGGGCGATTCTGGCTTATAGTGGGGCCGTTTTAATGGGGCTGGTAGCATTGGCTTATTTTGGTCCCGATTCATTTGCCGATCCTGAAAAAATGATGCCGGCACTGGCACTGGAAATATTTCCAGCTTGGTTGGCGGGGATCTTAATTTGCGGTGCTTTGGCAGCCATGATGTCCACTGCTGATTCCCAACTTCTGGTTACAACATCTTCGATTTCAGAGGATGTCTATCATCAGACATTTAATCCTGAAATAAGTCAAAAACGTTTATTGCTGATTTCCCGCATAATAACATTGTTAATCGGAATTATAGCAATATTCCTGGCTCGCCTACCGCATTCCATCTTTGATAAAGTATTGTTTGCCTGGGGTGGTTTGGGAGCCGCCTTTGGCCCTGCCTTATTATTATCACTGTGGTGGAAAAAAGTTACCAGAGACGGTGTATTAGCCGGAATGATTAGTGGTTTTGTTACTGTTATTATCTGGGAAAATTCTCCCTTTGGCAATGTATTATATTCATTGGTACCTGGTTTTATTATTGCATTAATATCAATAATATTTGTTAGTTTAATTAATAAAAAATTGAAATAAATAACGTGGAATTGAAAACTGTTGTCAGAAGAATCAAGGACGGGAAAGTCGACCCGGTCTACCTGTTGAAGGGCGATGACCATTATTTGCAGCAGTTTGTCATCAAAGAAATTGAGCAGACATTCTTTGGTTCCGATGTTGTGGATCGACAATTGTTAATGCCGGATGAACTTAGCAACCGTGAAATTATTGAATCGATTTTAAAGACCGATTTATTCAGTAGTCGTCGGTTGTTTATTCTCCGTAATGCCCATCAAATTCGCGATCCGTTTAAGAAACGGTTAGTTGAATATTGTCAAAATCCGGTTCCAAATCATTGTCTGGTTATAATTGATGACGAGTTTTCAAGTAAATATGCTATCATTCGTGACATCGGAAATAGTATTAACTCGATTAATACGACAAAACCGTTTGAGTCCGAACTGCGAAAATGGATCGCCTATTTTTTCAAAGAAAGAGGAAAACAAGTGACTGGGGAAGTCATTTCTGCCGTACTGGAGATTGCTGGCGATTCGGTATATCATGCTGCCAATGAAGTTGAAAAAATATGTCTCGGACTTACGAACGAGGAAGAAATCACTGCTGAGTTAGTTAAAAAATTTTCCGGTTGGCGTCGTGAACACCGACAATGGGAGTTTATTACTGCAATTGGTAATAAACAGGAATCCCGATCCATTTTACTTGGTAAAACCCTTTTAGCACAGGGTATTTCTCTGATAGCGTTGTTATATCAACTTTCGGCCTTGTTCCAAGAAATGTTGTTTATCAAAATAGCCGCTGGAACTTCGCAAACCCGAACCGGTTATATACCACTATCAACCAGTGTAAGAAAGAAATTACCGGAATTTACTCAACGCTATAATTATGCTGAAATTGAAAAGGCGCTGGAATTATTGGGCGCAATTGACTACCGGATAAAAAATTATGTCATCAATGATGAAAACGAATTATCGCTCTTTATCTTTAACTTGTTTGGGCTCAATGAATAGTCCCTACATTTATACAGATGAAGAATTGATTGCCCGTTTTCAAAAAGGTGATGAACAGGCTTATGTGGAGTTGGTGAACCGTTATCGTGATCGGCTTTTGAATTTTGCTTATCGATTTGTAAATGATGAAGAGCAGGCCGAGGATGTAGTTCAGGATACTTTATTGAAATTGTTTACACATCGCCATTATTATCGAAATATTGCCAAATTTTCGACCTGGATATACACAATTGCCGGCAATCTTGCCAAAACGGAATTACGGAAACGGAAGCGCCACAAGGTAACAAATCTTAGTCAAATGGGTCGGCAAGAGCAGGAGTATGAACTACCGGCTACCGAGGCGGAGACCGGACAAAAAGTTGATGGTCACTATGCCGGTAAGCAAATTCAACAGGCTATACAGATGTTGCCGTTGCATTTCAGAACTGTAATTATTTTACGTGATATTCAGGAACTTTCTTACGAAGAAATCAGTAATATAGTGGATGTTCCACTGGGTACGGTAAAATCGAGGATCAATCGTGCCCGGTTACAATTGCAGAAAGCATTAAAAGATTTAAAATAAGGAGAATCTTATATCGATGGATCGTTATCAGTTTGAGGATCTTATTTCTGAATATTTAGAAGGTAGTTTGAGTCAGTTACGGCGTACCGAATTTGAAGAATTCATGTCTGCCAATAACGATTGCAGTCTGCAAGTCGAATCCATGCGACAAATAATTTCTTCACTAAATTCCTTACCCAAGCTAAATACTTCGCCGACCTTCATGTCCGACCTTATGCGGCGAGTCGAAACGGCCAAAATAGCAGAACCAGGATCTGACATTATAGAGAAAAAAATACCGGCTACCCTATTTGGTTTTACTCCAGCTTATGCCGGAATGATCGGGGCTGTGTTAATTGCAATCATCGTGGTAGCTTTTGAATTGATACCAAACCAACCTGGACAAATCAATCCTCCATCTGTTATTGCCAAATCCGAGCAACAGCAAGTTTTACCAACTACAACCACTCAACTGGCAAAAGGTGAATTAGAGGCTCCTGATTCCACAACGGCACCAAAAACGTTACCAGATCATGATTTTCAAGATCAAATGATTCTGGTAAATGATTAGAAAAACTGATTTAATTCATAGCTTTTTATAGATAAATAGTCTGTGTAATTTTTGGGAAATGAGACTTCCCAAATTTCAAATTGATTCCACCAGGTTATGGTATAACCTGCTGATAGTCACACTATTTGTTTTACTTTATATTTTTCCCAAGCCCGATGGTGCAATTTTTAGTGCGGCTCGTATAATTATTGCTTTAGGAGTTGTGTTTGCCCTTTTTTATAATAATGGTATTACTAAAAAGATCAGTCCGAGTATCGCATCACTGGACGATAATTCCACCGATTCATTCAATGGTAATCACGGTGTTGGGCAGAGTCGTTATAATTATGATAAACTGCTGGAAAATATTTTTGACATTCTTCAGGCAATGAATAGTGATTTTTCCAGCGCTGTTTACATGATCGATCCCATGAGTAATGGGTATACCCTGCAAAAAGCCACTGATGATCTGTTCTATGATTTTGTGGGAATGGAAAATGACTTATTTAAGATTTTACTTTCCAGTCCGGATAGTATGCTGTTCCAGCAAAAGGAAATGGGAGATAGCTGGAGCAATATATTAACGCTGAATGAATGGTTAGGCAGTGAATGTATTCTTGGTACTAGGATCATATTTCGAAATTCGACAGTTGGCGCGCTTCTGATATATTCCGATCATTTTAATAAGTTTAAAGAGCGTGATCGCGATATTATTAGCAGTCTGGGAGTTTTTGTATCCGAAGGGATTGAAAATCTAGAACGTACGGAAGAATTAGTTTCAGACCGAGAAAACCATGCTCGCATTACCGATATGCTGAATCGATTAAATATTGAAAATAGCAGAAATGATATTTTTGAGGCCGTACGCACATTATGTCGTTCGCTATTTTTTTACGATAAACTTACCATATCAATGCGTAGCACCTATCATGATACAGCCAAGATTGTACTGGTGGATGGATTTACTGAAGATATTACAGAAAAGGCAGAATTTAAGATATCAAATTCATTGCATGGTCGACCTGTTCGAACTGGAAAACCGATTCGAACTGCCTATTGGGACAAGGATTATGACGATACCGGGCGGTTTATTGCTGGTGATGGCGAGCAATTCAATTTCATGTCGGTTGTTGGAGTTCCAATTGGTAATGGAACGGCTACTCAAGGTGCATTGGTGTTGGAACGGTTATCATCGCGTAGCTATAGCGAATCGGAACAATGGTTGTTGGAATCTCTGGCACAGACAATTTATGCTGTGATGGAATGGTCAGATAAATATCAAATCGTTTACCAACACGCAACTCACGACGGATTAACAGAGCTGCTGAATCACAAATCATTTCTTGAGCGTTTTGAAGAGGAAATCAGTCGTTCTTTACGCTTTCAACAGGATTTGGTTTTACTGATGATGGATCTGGATAAATTTAAACGTATTAATGACAATCATGGCCATTTGTATGGTGATTATGTTTTGTATACTGTCGCTCTCGTTCTAAAATCTTGTATTCGAAATATTGATGTGATCGCTCGCTATGGCGGCGAGGAATTTGCCATTCTGCTTATTAACACCGATAAGCGAAAAGCCCAAGCTGTTGCTGATCGTATAGTGAAGTCCATAGCCGGTCATAAATTTAACAAAGATAATGTCGATGCAAGAATGACAATCAGTGTTGGGTTAGCACAGTTTCCGGAAGATGCTGACAGGATCAAAGATATGATTGCGCGAGCTGATGCCGCCATGTATCGCGTTAAAGGGAAGGGTGGCAATGGGGTCTTGATGCACAATCCTAGTGAGATTTAAATCATATTTTCTTTGGGAACTCTTAGTGTTTCATTGGTTACATTGTTATGGAATGATAATATTTTGCGGAATACGAAGATGAATGTAACTGTTAGTACTAAAATAAAACCAATTGTGAGATTTTGTGCACTGGCATTAGGTGTTTTTGTGCTTGTTTCCTGTTCTCAGAATCCGAAACCCCAGCCCCAAATGCCCACTGCAGAAATTCCTCCAGGTCGATTGGAAATTGACAGCGACGCTCTGAGCCATTTCATGGATGGCCAAATGTACTTTAATCAGGGTGATTATGCCATGGCTGTGCTGGAATATCAGGATGCCCTAATGGCTGATTCCTATATAAGCACAATCCACATCTCTTTGGATGAAGCATACTGGCGATTAGGAAAAGAAGAGCGGTCCTAACAGCAGCTAAAATTGGCGATGCTGAAAAAT
>JABMPO010000113.1 GCA_013203015.1 Fidelibacterota bacterium | reverse complement strand
TCAAATGATCATTGAGGATTTGCTATAATGGATATCAGAAAGTTTTTCTTTAAAAATCGCAGCTATACACCAATTCCGCTAGTTTTAATTCTGATCTATTTTGCGCAACCAACTTTTTTTGGAATTCTGCTGGGGTTGGTTATCATTTTAATTGGCGAATCCATCCGCATTTATGCTAATCGATATGCTGGTGGTGCCACCAGAACAACTAAGGTCGGTGCGAAAAAACTATGCACTTCCGGCCCCTTCGCTTATGTTCGAAATCCCCTCTATGTGGGAAACATGGTCATCTATACCGGCGTGGTTCTATTTGCTGGTGCGCCCTCAGTAATAGCAATGATGATTCTAACCTGGTCTTTTTTTGTGATTCAATATTCGCTGATCGTGTCCCTGGAAGAAGAGACTCTGCGGGATTTGTTTGGTGAAGAATACCGAGTATATTGTAAGTATGTACCCCGTTTGCTGCCCCGTCTCTCAGCCTGGGAAAATGACGATAACCGTGTTCCGGCTTCATTTTCAAAAACTTTCAAAGTAGAAAAACGTACCCTGCAAAATATTGCTTTGATTTTGATAATTATCCTGCTGCGGTCAATTTTCTTTTAAATCGTAATAATCAAACTTAAACTTGCCTGAATAATGGGCGGAAAAACCACTAAACCTGCCACTGTATTTTATTTGATCGCCGGCGAAGAATCGGGCGACCATCATGGTGCACGACTGATCAAAGCGATTAAAACCCGGATTCCCCAAGCCAGTTTTTTCGGTCATGGCGGTAACCAGATGTCAGCGGCCGGAATGGAAATATCCGAGCATATTGACAATTTAGCGGTAATGGGGTTCACCGAGGTAATCAAGCATCTGTCATATTTCAAGCAAGTCATGAATGAAACCATTGCGGCCATAACCAAAATCCGGCCCGACCATATAATCCTGATTGATTATCCCGGTTTTAATTTGCGGTTGGCTAAAAAAATTGCGCACTTAAAAATCCCGGTTTCCTATTTTATTTTACCGCAGGCCTGGGCCTGGAAAGAAAAGCGGGTGAAGATCCTGCGGAAATATGTAAAACATTCACTGAGTATTTTTCCATTTGAAGAAAGTTGGTATCGACAGCGAGCAGTGACAGCCCAGTTTGTCGGACATCCTTTCAGCGAAATGGAGTCTTCGGGGATTTCAAAATCTGAATTTTACAACAAACATTCCCTGGCTTCTCAAGACCAGTTATTAGTACTTTTTCCCGGCAGTCGGCAACAGGAAGTAGACCGCCACTGGCCGGTATTTTTAGCGGCTGCTCAAAAACTAATTTACCAAAACCCCGACCTGCGTTTGATTGTTGGAAAAGCTCCCAATATCCAGTTGGACCCGCTCCCCCCGGATCTATTGATTGAAGAGGATAATCCGCGTCTGGCTTTGCAATATGGACAACTGGTTCTGGTCGCATCCGGAACAGCTACGCTGGAAGCGGCCGTTTTTAATATACCGGCTATCGTAGCTTACCGATTATCGGCCATCACGTTTTTCTTAGCCCGGTTAATCGTGGACTTGCCTTATATTGCGATGGCAAATCTAATCGCCGGTAAAAAGGTAGTACCGGAATTATTACAAACTGACCTAACGGAAAAAAACCTGATTCAAGCGGCAATGCCGCTTTTGGTCAATTCAGATGAACGGGAAAAAATGCAGGCGGAATATCAGAAAATACGCCAGTTGCTGGGCGCTCCTGGTGCTTATGCGAGAGCAGCGCAAATCATAATTGGGCAACCGGATGGTTAATAAATCCGAATTAATAAAAAAGATTGAATTCTGGTTGACCGTAGTACTCGGCGGCTGGGCAATACGCTGGGTATACTTCACCAATCGTTTCAAGGCTCAGGGTTCTCACTATTATCTAGATGCCTTGAACAAAGGCCAGTCGGTGATCTTGGCAATCTGGCATGGACGATTGCTGGGACCATTTATGTACCTGGCAGGTAATGAATTTTACGGATTGGCCGGAACCCACAAGGATGCCGAACTTATCTCGCGCATTGGAAAAAAGATAGGCTGGCGGTTTGTGCGCGGATCCAGTACCGAGCGGGGACGTGAAGCATATCTTGATATGCTAAGAAAATTGAAATCGCCAGCCACCCTAGTTTATATAACGCCAGATGGACCCAAAGGTCCTGCCAAGCAATGTAAACCGGGTGTTATCCGCGCAGCGCAAGCTACCGGAGCTATCATCATTCCGGTCGCCTGTCATTCGACAAAATTTCGCGGTTTCATCAACTGGGACACTTTTGTTGTTGCCAAAGCTTTTGCCCGGACTGAAATAATATTCGGTCCCCCGGTAAATTTTACTGAGGATATGGACTACACAGCCCGCGCGGACTTACTGACGACCGAATTAAATAAACTCGAAAAACAGGCCGATGAGAGAACCGGGAACTAAACTCTTCAACAGCACCTACCTGCGTTATTTACTCTTTCCCTTGGCGTTACTGTATTGGGGAACCATCTTCTGGCGCAATCTATTTTATTCAGTTGGTTTTTTTATTTCTCATAAATTACCCCGAACGGTCGTCAGCGTTGGTAATATTTCAATGGGCGGTACTGGAAAAACACCGGCTGTTATCTATCTTGCTCGACTACTACAAAAGCAGGGTAAAAAGATTGCGGTACTAAGCCGCGGGTATCACCGGAAAACAACCGGTACGGTTTTAGTCACCAATGGCTCCGAATTAAATCAAACCTGGCAAAATGCTGGCGACGAACCATTCCTAATGGCGCAACAATTACCCGGAGTGCCCATAGTTGTCGATGAAAACCGCTATCGCGGTGGAGTGTATCTGACACAAAATTTCTCCCCGGATATAATCATTCTCGATGATGGTTTTCAACACCGTAAGTTAGAACGGGATGTGGATATAGTCCTGCTCAACGCTCAAGATTCAGTAGCTGAAAATAAACTGGCTCCTTTTGGACGTCTTAGAGAACCCTGGTTCCACCTGCGACGAGCCGATCTTATTTTTTGGACTAAAACCAACCTGGCCTCACCACCATCAATATTGAAAAGCCGGGTTAATAAATTACCCGCCCCTAATTTCAATAGTAAAATCGCAATCAAATCTAAATTAATTGGTTTTACCAATCCTCTACCATTCGACAATGCCAGGAATGAAATACTCCTGGCTGTTTCCGGGATCGGCGATCCCACCAGTTTTACCCGATTGCTCGATCAAAGCGGATTAACAGTTTGTGATCATCTTGTGTATCGGGATCACCATGAATACAATAGAGCTGATGTAAAAAAAATGAAAATGAAAATGCGAGACAGCGGCGCAAAATATATTTTGACCACGGAGAAAGACTTACTTAAGCTGGCCGGATTGCCCGAGGCAGCCAAGCTGCCGGTTTATGCTGTCGGTATCGATTTCAAGCCCAGTCCCGGGGGTGAGCAGGCTCTATTGCGCACCATTTTAAAGTTTAAACTATAATTTCTAAATCTGGGCGGCTCCCCAAGCGAACATTACCCCAACGAAAGTCAATAATAGCGGCCAGCCGGTATTAACGAATTGACGGTCACTGGGGTCCTCAAAAACATGGATTTGAAATTCATGTGACGTTGCCGCTCCCCGTTCATCAGTAACCATAATTATTACATCGTTGGGGCCTTTCTGTCCACTGCGGGGCTTCCAGACCAGCAAGCCCGTTTTAGGATTAAATTTTGCGTATTTCGGTAGCCGTAACGGTCGGAAGGAGATTCGATCTTTATTGAGATCTTCAACCATCATTTTATAACGATATTCATAACCGGTCAAAGCCACCGGCTTGGGCGTGGACAGAACAGTGGGGTTAATATTGACGTAAACACTGTTATTCTGACTATCTTCTTTGTAACCATCCGAAACCTGCACGGTAAATTTGTGGTTGTTAATCTGTGAAGGTTTTGGTTTCCATACTACCCGACCACTGCGACTCATTTGCATCCCGGTCGGCGCTTTCAACAGTGAATATTTCAATTCCGCATCGCTATTTTTATCTTCTGCTATAATCTGGTATTTGAATAGTTCACTCACCAGGGCTGTCCCGCCGGGCTTGGAAACAATTAGTGGTGGCTGGTTGACGTAAATATCAAAAACTTGTTCATCCCGTAAATAACCATCGGAAACCAGCACTCGGATTCGCTGCACATCGATCTGTTCCAGCGCTGGTATCCAGTGAATAGTGCCGGTTAATTCATCCACTTCCATTCCATCCGGAAATTCAAGCAAGGAGTAGCGATTTGTCGGAATACGCTCCACCGATACGCGTGGCGGCTTACCTTTGCTCCCCTGGAAAAATTCCCACAATACATCTTTTATCGAGACTGTACGTTGATCAATTGTCTGCAGAATCACAATCAATTGGTCTGATTCATAAAAAATTGAGTGCACATATTTTTTAAGATTTAAACGAGATACGGAATTGTCTTCGCGGGCGTCTGTGCTGCCAGCATATACAGCCGGAGCATTATCCCAATCACCAATATAGCGCCTGATATTAGCTTTATAAATATCATCAGCAATTTTTACCCCGTAAATACGAACTTTGCTGATATCGTCCACCATAGTCAATTTATCGAATGTCAGCAGATTGCCTTTATTTAAATCGGCTGTTTTCAATTTATATTGATAAGGTAAGCCGACTTCGGCCTGCATGGGCGGTAGTGAAATAATGGTCAGGGGCGCATTGACAAAAAACTCCGCCTCCACCATTCGGGTTTCGCGGCCATCGCTGACAGCAACTAACAAATGGGAAAAATCAACATCAGCTTCGGTTGGCTCCCACAACAATCGACCGTTGTAGGGGTCCATTCGCATTCCTTCGGGTAATAGTAGAGCGCTGTACTGTAATTGATCGCCACTGTTGGGATCACGGGCCAAAATTTGAGCGTCGTAGGTTTCCCCCAGTCGAACGGTAATTATTCCTGTCGGAGCAGACTCTATGATAGGTGGATGATTAACAAAAATGACCGCTTTTTGCGTATCCCGGGCAACACCATGAGTGACGAAAAAAGTGAAACTGGCAGAATCTATCTGGGCCGGTGATGGGGTCCAATTCAAAATTCCCTCTGAATCTATCGTCATTCCTTCCGGTCCGTTAAGCAATGAATATTTGAGGGCCAAGTCAATTTCCGGTTTCCAAACTTCAATCTTATAGCGGTAATCTTCATTTACCTGACCAACTGAGTCCGGTCGCGAAATAATTGATACACCCGCCCGAGGATGCACGGTAAATTCTTGTACCGAACGCTCAAATCCATCTGAGGCGACCAGCCTAACTGGATAAACTTTAACGTGAGTCGAATCTGTCTGCCACTGGATCAAGCCATCCTGATCAATTGTCATTCCGGTCGGTTTCTGTTCCAATGTGAAAGTTATTCGAGCATCAGCATTGGCATCGACAGCCTGAGGCTGGTAAGTAAACAATTCGTCGGCCACAAAATCGACCCCAGATGGTTCAGAGATAATTTGCGGTGGATCATTAACGTAAATCCATAGCCGTTCTTCATAGCCATCCAAATCCGGTACTACCTGATAGGTCATGAGTGAATCCGGTTCCCGACTGTCAAAATCTATTTTTTCGCCGATCTTCATCTCAACCTGATATACCATTTGATAGGTTCCCAGCTGGTCCGGACTGGGAATCCAGGTTATTGATCGGCTTTCGTAATGAAAAAACATTCCTTTGGGTGGTGGTTTCAACCAGCGAAAACTATAAAAATAACGCATTTCATCTTCGGGGATTGTATAAATAAAAGATTGGCTGGCTCTGAGCACATGTCTGGGAAGTACTCCAACCGGCAAGTCTCTGCCAGCCGGCAGAGTCACAACGGGTAGTTCTTCGATAAATAGTGATTCCGGGGTTGTTTCAATGACCGGAAATACAGCAAGTATATCCTCGGCCAGAAACCCTGCAGTAGTATCCAACTCTGATTCTTCCGCTGGCAGTGGTGCCTGGTCGGTTCCCAGATCGCTGGTGAAGACGTCCGTAATCAGGCCGTTCCAACTGGCTGCGATTACCATACCAGTATAAAGCCCACACGATACAACCGGCAGCACCTGGAACACTTGGGAGCCGTCGTCACCGGCCAGAGAAAAATATTCGACTACTTCCTGCTGGGGGGTAGCGTTGCCATAAAATATGGACAACATGTTCATTTCAGCGGATACCAGTAATAAATCCAAATAATCGTCCTGATTAAAATCTGCGACCCGGATATCCGAGAGTGGACCGGCTTCGATTGGCAATTCTGCCACGGGAACACCGACCGAT
>JABMPO010000112.1 GCA_013203015.1 Fidelibacterota bacterium | reverse complement strand
TTTTTTTGCAGTAATATTCAGCTTTCCTGTTAATTTTAAATTACCAGACATAATTAATACTTCAATTACTGAATATATTTATTTGATTTGCGTATCGTTGCAAATATTATATTAATAAGGGTCATAGCCTTAATACCAATTATTCAGGCTCTTTGTAGATTAAATCTAAAATTTTTCTGATTTTACTACTTGAAGTTTGCTCAGTATAAGGGAAATATGATATTTTAACACCCAGTTCTGAAAATTTCTCCTCTAGTAGATTCCATTTTTCTGTTCCCTGCCAATCATCACCCACAAACATAATATTAAATTTTAAATTATTCCAGGCTTCAATTTTGTCGTAATTTACTTGAGGGATAACGGAATCCACATATTTAATACTCTCAATAATAGTCATCCTCTCAGAAAATGGAATAATGGGCATTCTGCCTTTCTCTTTTATGGACAATTCATCGGTTGGTATTCCAACAATGAGATAGTCGCATTCAAGTTTTGCATTCCGCAAGATATTCAGATGTCCAACATGGAATAAATCAAATACGCCCGTTGTATAACCAATTTTAACCATATGATAATCTTTCAAAATTTATTAATTAGATCAATAGAAATTAACTTAATGATATTCTTTTGAGTCAAGTTCTTTTTATATATAAAATTATGACTTCTTTCTGTTTCAGATTCTTAAATGGATCAAAACTTGAATTGGTCTGTTCTCCGAACACTGAACCGGATAAAATGCAAGTATTCACATTTAATTCCAATTAACTAAGGGGGGCATATTACTTTTTTAAAACCCATACCTAATTGATAATCACTAACTCCCAATCCCCAAAAAGTCTGATCCATTTTGATTATGGAATATTGCTAAATATCTAATTGGTTGGGATCTTAATATAGAAAATATTACCCGTAGGCTTATTTGGCTTCACACCAACTTCAGCATTATGTGCAGCTGCGATCCGTTTAACGATAGCTAATCCTAACCCCCGCCCACGCCTCTTTTCTTTACTTAACTGAATGCTCCGTTTAAAAATATTCTCATATTCCTGTACCGGGATCGAATCACCAAAATCCAAAACATCTACAAGAACGTGGTTCGCTTCCATTTTCCCGCATATTATTATCTTCTCCCCACCATGCGCATATTTAATGGCGTTACTGACATAATTCTTAAATACTTCTGCCAATATTGGATTGGCTTTTATGATAATCCTGTCAGGTAAATCAAATTCCAAATTCATACCGGCGTTTATCAAGATAGACTCAAACTCAGTTTTCATATTTTCGATCATTTGAACCAAATCCAGTTCTTCTTTATCAATCCCTTCCTCTAAAGCTACTTTTGATAATACGGATGCATTATTGATGACTTGCAGTAAATTGTCGCTACTGTCTTTGATGAGTTGTAACATCTCATTTTCTGGATTTTCATCGACACCGAGTTCAGCCATCCCGCTGATGACTCCAGCTGGATTCTTCAAATCATGGGTGATCACATCTAACAAAAGCTCTTTCATGATATTGGCTTCGGTTAACTGTTCTGATAACAATCGATACTTGTTTTCTGATTCTTTGGTGAATTCATTAGCCTGTTTACGTGCTATTGCAATCGCAACCTGCTCTGAAACAAAATTCAGAATATCCAGATCCGATTCGGAGTACAGATTAGGATCATGATAACTTTGTACAACAATAACTCCAATTGACTTATTTTTTATTTGTAATGGGGAACCCAGCCAAACTTTTGATATGGTACCGGAATAATCCAGATCAATCATTCCAGTTTCAGCTAACTCTCTAATATCTTTTTCTTTAAAGTGGAGTGGCATCCCGGTTTGAGTCACATATTCGGAGATCGTCCTTTTTGTTAATTTTACCGGATCTGGGGGGTCATCAAATTCGTCAACGTAATAAGGAAAGGACATCATGTCTTTATCGGTATCAATTAATGCAATAAAGAAATTAGTTGTATCGATTACTTTGGTTAACTGGTTGTGAATTGCCTGGTATAGTTCATCAAGATTGGTAGTTGTACTGGCGGCTTGAGAAATTTCATAGAGTACAGCTTGCAATTTTTCTTCATTTTTCTGATTTGTGATATCACGGATGATAGCGAAGGTCGCCAGCTTTCCGGTATAGTCGATAATTTCATATTTCACATCCACATTAATGAAAGTACCATCTTTTTTCCGCAGGGTGGTTTCATACCTGTTAGGCACTGTCATGTCGGCTTGCCGCCTTCTATCGCGTTCATGTAGTTCTTGGGTAGATTGCTCAGTGAAGATTAAATCAAATGCTATATTCTTTAATTCGTCAACAGTATAGCCCAGCATTTCAGCAAAACGAAGATTGGTAAAAATGATCTTATTATCCTGAGTGATTTCAATGCCGTCATGGGCATTCTCCACTAACATGCGGTATTTTTCTTCGCTTTCCTTTAATGCTTCCGCGGCCTGCTCACGCTCGGTAATATCGTGCACAATACTAATCCAGGCCGGCTGTCCCTGGTAATTAATAGCTTCAGTTTGTACTTCGACCTGCTTTTCCAAACCTGCTTTGGTTAGGTGGGTATAATAATGGTCTTTATTAAGGTCATTATTAATATTTTCTTGTACAATGTTCTTTTCATTCCGTGAATGAATATCCGTAACTGTCATTGCAAGGATTTCTTCCTTGGTGTAGCCATAAAGATTTAGTACTGCTTGGTTACATTCCAGGAAATAATTAGTATCACCATCGAAGATAAATACGGGCTCGGCGATACTTGAAAATAAAGTTTTGTATTTTTCTTCACTGGCTTCCAATTTTTGATTTATCTCTGCCTTGTGTCGAGCAACTTCAACCTCATCCTGCAGTTCTTTTTGGACCTTTTTAAGGTTATCGACATACATGCTGCTTACAAACTGTCGTCGGAAGAAAAATGCCAATACAGCTGAACTTAAATGAAAGATTATTAGAAGACTACAATCGACTAATAATTCCATTTTGATAAATGGTAAAGAAATCAAACCAACAATACAAATCACATTTATTAAGTATTGTTCTTTCCAAAATCGATATAAGAAAACTGTAGTAAAAAATATCACCATATAATTAGCGATAAGTACTGTGCTATATGACTCACCGTTAGCAACTAATAACCAATATTCATATACCAGGCAAAACAGCAATCCGGGAAATAATAAAACCAGAAGGGGATACTCTGTTAATTTGTTTTTGGATACTTTTTGTCGCTGATTGTCCAAAATGATAATATTTAATAAAATAACAATAATAAATATGACTCTTACTTGTGCGTAGTATGCTCCATTGGAGAATAATAGAAAATCAAACGGAATCAATATGGCCATGAATAATATCGCTAAAATAGAAAAATACTTAGCATATAAAGGTCTGTTTGTTACGACCCAAGTTTGATAGGCTGTTATAACATTATTACGATCGGAAGGAGTAGAAAAAAACTTATCCGAAATAAATATATTATACAACTCTGTTAGTTTCTTCCGAATTGGTAAAATCATAAATCAATTAACCAGGTTAAACTGCCACAGGTATGATTACTCATTTAATTAAATTCCACAGACCGCTTGCTAACAAGCAGATTGGTATTTGAAACCACACGCAAAACATCAAATCATTCCTTCACCTTTTATGATTAATATTTAGACAACAGCCTGTACGAATTGTTGATCATTCCAACTTTTCAACTAAAAAATTAAAGTGCACTTATAGCACTTAGTGTTGGGGGTAATTTACTTGATTTATTGGTTTAATGCCTATATTTTGGGTGTAACTCGTAGGTCTGGTGCCGATTCTGATTATGCCAACTAGACTGTTGATTCTGTAAACCTCAAATTCGCTAGCGCATTTAGACAGCATTGTCGTTTTTCATCCGACTTCGTCCCAAAGGCAGGACTAGGTCGGGACTGTGGGCCAACAGTCTTTGCCTTCCAGGTTACGACTAGTCAAACTCGACGACAATTTCACTTTATCGAAGGAGGAATTGGGGTTATTCTTTTAAGGGGCAAATAGTTATTGAGCAGTATTGAGAATACAAATATATTAGGTGCGGATTTTGTGAGGGGGCGTGTCAGGGAATTCCATATACAGCCGTTAAGAAATTGGATGGATTTTGGGTGTGTCGAAAAGTGGTTCTATTGCATTTATTTTATTTTAATATTTGAGTAAATATACCTTTTTTAAATTCCGCGTCCAAGCCTTAGGTTCAAACTAAGAAATCTAACTTATTATGCGTTTTTGAAGTATTTGGGCACTTAAAAAAGGAGTATCTAAAATGGTTCGAACATTCAAAATAACCTTAGTCCTAATTTCAATCTTTACCGCATCCAGTATTTTCGCACAGGGTGTAACCACATCCGGAATCAGTGGCCTCATTACCAGCCAGGCCGGTGATGCATTAGTAGGTGGTAATGTAGTTGCTACACATGTTCCGAGTGGAACTGATTACGGAACCATGGTTGGAACTGATGGGTTCTATACAATTCCCAATATGCGTGTTGGCGGTCCATATTCTGTTAAGGTATCATATATTGGTTATGCGGAGTATGAAGAAACTGATATTTACCTTGTTTTAGGATCGACATTCAACCTCAGCATCCAATTATCCGAACAGGCAATCGAAATGGGTGCAGTCGAAGTAACCGGCGAGAGGGACGCTGTATTTAATTCCGATCGCACGGGAGCAGAGACTCAGATTAGTGGTGACTTGGTTTCGGAGATGCCATCAATCCGTCGCAGCACCAGAGATTTGACCAGACTGGATCCGCGCAGTGACGGCAATTTCAGCTTTGGCGGCCGCAACTGGTTGTACAATAATATTTCTCTGGATGGATCATATTTCAACAATTCCTTCGGTCTTGATGATCCCGCTCCCGGAGGGCAGGCCGGTGCCGAACCGGTTCCCTTTGATGCCATCGAGCAAGTACAGGTTTCGATTGCTCCCTTCGATGTGCGCGAAGGCGGTTTCACCGGAGCCGGTATTAATATAGTTACCAAGAGTGGATCGAACCAATTCAAGGGTTCGGTATATTCC
>JABMPO010000111.1 GCA_013203015.1 Fidelibacterota bacterium | reverse complement strand
TGGTAGCGCAGTTTTTCCGCATTGAATTCGGTTCCGGTGCGATCTGTCTCATCTTCCGGGTCGCCACCATAACCAGCCCCAAGAGCGGTAATTATCGACTGGATTTCATTGTTTGCCAAAAGTTTGTCTATTCGGGCTTTTTCGGCATTAATAACTTTTCCGCGGAGGGGCAAGATTGCCTGAAAGCGCCGGTCACGTCCCTGTTTGGCTGAGCCGCCGGCCGAGTCTCCCTCAACTAAAAACAGCTCACTCATTGCCGGGTCTCGATTAGAACAATCAGCCAGTTTCCCGGGCAGTGAGCCGCCCTCCAGAGCACTCTTTCGTCGAATCAATTCCCGGGCTTTGCGGGCAGCTTGACGACTGCGAGCAGCTAAAAGGGATTTTTCGATGATTTTTTTACCGACTGCTGGATTTTGCTCGAGGAAATCAACAATTCCCTCAAACACAATTGAGTCCACAATTCCTTTTACATTATTATTACCAAGTTTGGTCTTGGTTTGACCTTCGAATTGCGGCTCCGGAACCTTAATCGAAATAATGGCCGTTAAACCTTCACGGAAATCTTCGCCGCTCAATGTCAGAGAATCACCTTTTTTAGCCTTAATTAAATTATTACGGGAGGCATACGTGTTCAATCCTCTGGTAAGCGCTGAGCGAAAACCAGATAGGTGGGTTCCACCTTCGATAGTGTTAATATTATTAACAAAACTGTGAAGATTTTCGGTGTAGCTATCGTTATAACGTAGTGCGACTTCAACCGGAATTTCGCCATCTAGCTTAGTAACCGTAATGATTTTAGTGTGCAGGGGGTGGGTACTCCCATCGAGAAAATTCACAAAATCACTGAGCCCTCCCTGGTACTTGAAAACGTCGACAACTTCTTCGTCGGTGCGCTGATCTTGCAATATTATTTCAAGATTTCTGTTCAGATAAGCCAGTTCTCTGAGTCGTTCAACAACGATCGAATACTCAAAGTCTGTTATTTTGAAAATCTCCGCATCCGGGCGGAAGGTGATTTTGGTGCCGGTATACTTGGCCTTGCCGGTAATTTCCAATTTGGATACTGCGCGGCCTCGAACATATTCCTGGCGGTGTATTTTTCCATCCCGATAAACTTCCGCAATTAAAATATCCGAAAGGGCATTTACCACCGAAACACCAACGCCGTGCAAACCGCCGGAAACTTTGTAAGATCCTTTGTCAAATTTTCCGCCAGCATGTAAAACTGTCATAACAACTTCAAGAGCTGGTTTTTTCTCGCCTTTATGAATATCGACAGGTATGCCACGGCCGTTATCTTCTACGCTGATCATACGATCTTTGGTCAACGTAACTGTAATCTTGTCACAATATCCAGCCATTGCTTCATCGATACTATTGTCTACAACTTCATAGATCAAATGGTGTAGGCCGCGTTTCCCGAGATCGCCAATATACATAGCCGGACGACGGCGAACAGCTTCAAGACCCTTTAAAACCTGGATTTTTTCTGCGCTGTATTTGTCTTCTTTAGATTTCTGCTGTGTCATATAAAACGAATATCCCTTATAGTTTGCTTGCCTAATGCTTTATTTAATCTTTCTATAATTAAAGCTTTCTTGAATAATAATTCCTGACGCCAGGCTGGTGTTGCCGCCCTGATTATTAATATCCCATGCTCTACTTTTTCAGCGACGGTATTGCTGGCTATGGTAGAGCCTACTATTTCAGCCCAGGACTGAAGCGCTTTTTGCTGATTGATGCCAGTCGTGAGACCGGCATTATCCAGCAAGGAGTTAAGTACGCTTTTCAAGCTTTGTGACATTAATTATTTCCCAGATGATAGGATTTATCTTCGGCGCCCGACAAATCAATGCCACGTTTCTCTAAATCAACTAAGTCTGTTCCGGTAATGATGGTTTGAATGCCTTTTCCCAGCGCTGATAACACCTGGTCGCTGCGCTTAAAATCTAGTTTTGCAAATAAGTCGTCTAGTAAAATGGTCGGTGCCATGCCGGTGTTGTTCCGGATATATAAAGCTTCTGCCATTTTAATCAATACCAGGGATAATTTATGCTCTCCCTGGGATCCGAATTTACGAAGATCCTCGCCATTAAACCTGATTTCATATTGATCCCGGTGAGGTCCGATGCTGGTCGTATTTCGGCGACAATCATTTTTCAGACTTTTTTCCATTTCTGCGCGATGCTCCGACAGCGAGAAGACTGCTTCAGGAAAAAGTTTGATCTCAAATTTCGTGGTTTTTCCGGTAAAATCTTCTACAACTTTTTGCAATATTTCTACAAATTCGGTGTGGTTTTTTTTTCGCAAACGCCAGATTTTATTTCCAGCGCTAACCAACGGTTCATCCCAGGCAGTAACGGCTGAAACGGGAACAGTTCCCATTGACAATTGCAGCAGGGCGCTGTTTCGTTGTTTCAATGACCGCGTGTATTCGATTAGTAAGTTAACATAATCCCTGTTCACAACCGAAAAAACTCGG
>JABMPO010000110.1 GCA_013203015.1 Fidelibacterota bacterium | reverse complement strand
TATTCGCTTTGGTCTATTTGCCATATATATTATTATTCCTGCTCGGTGGTTTCCTGCGGTGAATCAGTCGGATTATCAGCTTCTCCGCCATCGATCGGTTCTTCGCTGTCATCATTATCGGAACGCTCGACAAAACTCTGGATCGAATCATATACCAAATCAATGATATCGCTGGTGATACCTTCAATTGTCAGCAGATTTTCCTCATCCGTATTTAGCGCATCGGTAATTGTTTTAATTTTATTAGCAGCCAGAATTTCAGTGACGCCATCCGGAAAATTCGGTACATCAGCTAGCATAGTATTCTGTTCATTCTGCTGTTTTTCGTATTCGGATTTACCATAGACATCAATTCGGTATCCGGTTACCCGAGCTGCCAGATTGATATTAACTCCACCCTTGCCAATAGCAGTATCCAGATCATTATCACCAAAAATTGCCGCGCAATATTTTCGCTCATCATCAATGTACAGATTGATGGGCTTGGCTGGTGACAGGGCGCGACTGATCAGAATTTCCGGTTGTTCACTGTGATTAATGATGTCAATCTTTTCATTATTCAGTTCACGCACGATTGCCTGAATCCGGCTGCCGCGCATTCCGACACACGCTCCCACAGCATCAATTCGGCGATCCAAGGATTTCACAATGATCTTGGCACGCTCACCAGGCTGGCGGATAATTGTGGTGATATCAATTATACTATCTTCGATTTCCGGCACTTCCATCTCAAACAACTTGTATAAAAACTGATTGCTGCTACGCGAAACAATTATATCAGGTCCTTTCGGCGATACTTCCACTGACTTAATAATCGCTCGGATTGTATCACCACGGCGATAACGTTCGGAAGTAATTTGTTCCCGTCGGGGCATCCGCAATTCAGCATGCTCTATATTGATGTATATGCTGTCACGTTGAACCTGATGTACCGTACCAATAATTATCTCACCAATGCGCTGGTTATAATCTTCATAAATATATTTTTTCTCAACATCCTGAATTCGCTGGGCAAAAAACTGTTTGGCAGTTGCCACCAACCGGCGGCCAAAAACTGTCGGGTCAATTACTTCAATATAATCATCACCAATCTCAAGATCATCGAGATCCGGTTCCAGTTTTTTTACCTCTTCCAGGGAGATTTCGTGGGTAGCATCCTCGACTTCATCAACGATTTTGCGCTCGGCATAAATTTCGATCTCGCCCTTATCAATATTAACAATTACGCTGCAGTTTTCAGAATCACCACGCTGCTTCTCAATAATATACAAAAAGAGTTGTTCAATAATAGAACTTAATTCCGAACGTTCGACATTCTTCTCACGAGCGATTTCGGAAAACACCTCAATTAATCCGCGGTTAATCAAAAAGACCTCCGTTAGCCTTTGAAGGAAATTATCAGTTTTGCCTGAACAATATCTTCAAACGGGATAAATAGGCCGATCTGCGATTTCGTATCGACGATAATACCCGTTTCTTTAGTGCCTGTAATTTTTGCTTTTAACTCCTTTTCAACCTGATTTTCCAACAATTTGATTCGCAAATTCCGATTGATATTCTTTCGGTACTGAAATGAATGCTTCAAAGGTGCATCGATTCCGGCTGAGCCAACCTCAAGCCTAAATCCATCAGGAAATTTTTGTTCCATTTCTGCTGCGTTTTTTATCAACCGCGTAATTCTTGTAACAATACTCAAATCCACCGGAATCTCGGAATCAATTACCACTTTCAATGGTGAGCTAACGCCATCACCAGTGACGCCCAGTACTACCACCTCTTCGGTGGCAACAATGTTTTTTATTAATGTTACCAGTTCTTCCATAGTGCTTAGTAAAACAAAAGTGGGCTTTGTCAACCCACTTTTCAGCCCCAATTTTACTTGAAATTATTTATTTTACCAAGTCAATTATAGACGATCTTTCATTACTATTAGTTTGCCTGATAATTCTTCCACTTTATTTTTAATAGTACCCGATATTGATTCGTCATTTAACAATCTTTCGATGATCAATTCCGCATCTTTCTGATTATCCAAATCAATTAGCAAGGATGCCAGGTTTAGCTCCTGCTCGGCCTTGGTATTTGCATCAGAAGCAGTGTTGACAGCGTTTTTCAAACTTTTTAAAGCGGCATTTTTATCACCATTACCCAATTGAATTGCGCCAATCATGGCATAAGCGTTTGTAACTATTAAATCAACCGATGAAGTTTTTACAAATTTCTCTAAAACGGGCAAGGCATCAGCAAAATTTCCCTGATCGTAATGAATTTTACCCAAGTAATAATTTGCCAATACTCCGTTATCATCACTGGAAAAATTATCTGCCACAGATTCAAATTGAAGAATCGCATTAGTAAAATCTTGCTGAGCGTAGGCAACCAGCGCTTTCCCAAAACTGGCCTGAGCATCATCTTCTGCTTTCTGGCTACGACCAATCAGTATAATTGCAATGATTATTACGGCTGCAACGGCAACTGCGGCTTTAATAATATTGGCCTGATTATCATCTAAATAAGTTTTTACCTTATAGGTTGTTTCCAAAAGCGGGTCACGTTTAATTTCTTTTTTAGTTATTTTTTTTGTTGGTTTTAGCATTCTCTTATTTCACTCCACCTGGGAATAGTTCCATTTATGGCCGGAATTTCCGGTCGTATTTACATTAGTCAAATATCAAATCCAGCAGGATCGAACTGTACCCACAACAGGATTCGAACCTGTGACCTACTGCTTAGGAGGCAGTCGCTCTATCCATCTGAGCTATGTGGGCAGCCTTGGAAATTAATTCTTTATTGGGATGTATGAAAAGCAGGAAAATCAATTCAATCCGCATTCTCGTGCTTTAATTCGCGGGTCATTAAATCGCGTACTCCCTGAATTGGATCCAGTTCCTCAAATAATACTTTATACATTACATCGCAGATGGGCATTTCAACATTGAATTTCTGACTTAGCTGATGCACCGAGGTGGCTGTCTTAACTCCCTCGGCTACCATTTTCATATCTCCAAGAACAGCGCTTAAAACGCGACCTTTTCCAATTTCCTCGCCGACAAAGCGATTCCGGCTGTGTTTGCTCAGGCAGGTTACGATCAGATCGCCAATACCGCTTAAACCCGAAAAGGTCTCACGCCGAGCACCCATTTTTAATCCCAGCCGGGTAATTTCTGTTATCCCGCGAGTCAATAATGCCGCTTTGGTATTATCGCCAAAACCGATACCATCACAGATTCCGGCTGCAATTGCAATCACATTCTTCAGTGAACCCCCAAGCTCGACGCCGAGAATGTCATCATTGGTATAAACCCGCATATTCTGATTTGAGAATATATTTTGAGCCAGGTGGGCTGTTTCCAAGGATGGGCAGGCGGCTACTAACGTGGTTGGTACTTTACGTGCGACTTCTTCGGCATGGCTGGGACCATAAAGAGTAACAACCTGATTGTGTTTTACATTTCCAACCTCGCAGATCACCTGACTCATGGTCAGTAAAGTGCCATTCTCGATCCCCTTTGCCAGGTTTACGATCACGGTGCTTTCCGCCAGCAACGGTTTAATATCTTTCATGATAAGTCGTACTATATGCGATGGTACAGCAATCACAATTATATCAGCAGCGGCAACAGCTTCACTTAGATCAAGCGTGAAGGAAACCCTTGGTGAAAATATCAATCCTGGAATAAACGGATGTTTTCGGGTTGTTTCCATTTGCTCTAATTCGTCAGGAAATTTATGCCAGACGGTAACATTCATTCCGTCGTCGGCCAGCATCTGGGCTATAGTGCCTCCCCAGGAACCACAGCCCAGAATCGCTATTTTAGACTTATTTGATTTCAATGCTTAGTCCACGGATTTAATTATATATTGATTCGATTAGCTCAACATTATTTTCAATTACGACCTTCCTTTTTACTTTTAAGGACGGCGTAATTTCTCCGCTTTCAATTGTCCACAAGTCCGGAAGCAGGGCGAATTTTTTGATGATTTCATAGTGGGAAAATCCCTGCATGGTTTTTGCCAGTTCTGAATCAAATAACCCCTGCACTGCCGGATTGTTTAATAAGTCCTGATAATCAGCAGTTTCGAGCCCCTCGCTTTCCGCCCAGGCTACCAGATTTTCTTGCGCGGGAACAATCAAGGCGCTGACAAAATTCCTCCGATCACCGATTGCGACACATTGCTCGATATACTTGGACATTATCAAGGCATTCTCTAACTGGGCGGGAGCAATATTCTTACCACCGGAGGTCACCAGTAAATTTTTGATCCGGTCAGTAATGATCAAATAATTATCTTCGTCAAAATGCCCCACATCGCCTGTGTGAAACCAACCGTCAAAATCAATTGCTTCATCGGTGGCAGCCTGATTTTTATAATAACCAAGCATAACATTAGGTCCTTTGCAAAGAATTTCTCCATCCTCAGCAATTTTGACCTCAACTTCTTCAATGGTACTGCCAACGGTTCCAAACTTATATAAATCAGTACGGTTTACTGTAATAACCGGGCTGGTTTCCGTCAAGCCATAACCTTCCAGAATCGGAATATTAGCTGAGGCAAAAAATTCGCCGATATCTTTGGATAACGGAGCACCACCGGATACAAAGAAACGCAATGCACCACCAACACGCTCTTTCAATTTGGAAAACACTAGTTTATCTGCAATCGCAAACTTGGTAGCCAGGAAACCGGTCGGTTTTTTACCACGGGTAAGAAATTTCGCTGACTTCTGACCAACCCCAAGCGCCCAATGAAATATCTTCTGCCGGACCGCCGGATCATTACTCACTTTATCCAGCACCCGACCATGAACTTTTTCAAAAAAGCGCGGTACAGCTACTACGATCGTTGGATGTACTTCCTGCATATTGGCTGCAACAGTATCGATACTCTCGGCATAATAGACCTGGCTATTTGCCGAAAAAGCACTGAGATGTCCTACCATCCGTTCAAAACTATGACTCAGCGGCAGGAATGACAGGAATATATCGTCGGGAGTAATTAGGATCTCCTTGCGACCGGCTTTAATATTGGAAGCCAGATTTTTATGACTAAGCATAACTCCTTTGGGATCGCCGGTTGTACCACTGGTATAAATTAAAGTTAATAAATCATCCGGTTTTACGGCTAAAGCACGGTCTCTGAACGTGAAATCGGCCTTAGCTTTGAATTCTGACCCGATTTTTATTAATTCGCTGAAACTTATAAAGCGTTCATCATCATTTAATTTATCATTCATAACGACAATCTTCTTAAGCCCTGGTGTTGAGTCTAAAAATTCCAGAACCTTGGCAGACTGTTCTTCATCCTCAACAAAAATCAATTTTGTATCGGAATTTTTAATTATATATTGAATTTGTGAAGAAATCAGGGTGGGATATACAGTAACTGTTGCCGCTCCCAATCCGGTAATTGCGAAATCCGCCATGGCCCATTTTGACTGATTAGTCGCCAGAATAGCAACTTTATCACCCTTATCAATGCCGGATGCGGCCAGTCCAAAAGCCAGGTTTTCTACAATTTGGCCAACTTCGCCAAAAGTCAGTTTTTGCCACTCACCATTGATTTTATCAAAGTAGGCGGGGTGTTCCGGTAACTTCTCAACTGATTCCAAAAACAGCTCTGCAATAGTATTGAATTTCATTATTTCTCCTTCAACTGGTAATAGATAGTCAAAATGATTGACATTATATTAAGAGATTCTCGAAATTTTCGCACCGATTATT
>JABMPO010000109.1 GCA_013203015.1 Fidelibacterota bacterium | reverse complement strand
TGAACCTGAAAACCAATAATAACCGCACCCGATGCCGCAGCGAGCAGAACATCGGATTCACTCACCATTCCAACGGCTTTATGGCGCACCTGAATACCAACTTCGTCGTTATTTAATTTCTCAAGTGTCTGGGTCAAAACTTCGACTGAACCATCCACGTCACCCTTGATAATCAACGGTAAGTTCTTAACACCACCTTCTTGGATCATAGCTGAAATTGCTTCTAACGACTGGACAGAAATTTTCTTGTGATCGATTTCTCGTTTCAGTCTTTGCCTATTCGAAGCGATTCTTTTTAAATCGCGTTCGTTTTCAATACCAGCGAAGATATCCGCTGCCTGGGGGACTTGATTAAATCCAAGTATCTGTATGGCATCTGATGGTCCAGCACTTTTTATCCGCTTTCCGCGTTCATCAAGTATCGCTCTTACTTTGCCGGCATAATTATTACAGATAAAAGGTGTACCAATTTTTAGAGTACCTTTATGGATCAATACTGTCGCAATAGGTCCATGCCCTTTATCAAGCCGTGCTTCAATTACGGTACCCTTCGGCATACAATTACTGTTCGCCTTCAATTCCAGCATTTCAGCCTCAATTAATATTGCGGCCAAAAGATCGTCGATTCCTTCGCCTGTTTTGGCAGATACGGGAATTGATTGGATTTTTCCGCCCCAATCTTCGACCAGTACACCATTATCGGATAATTCACGTTTTACCCGATCGATATCGATGCCGTTCAAATCAATTTTATTGATGGCAACAAGCATTCGAACGCTGGCAGCCTTGGCGTGATTTATCGCTTCCACGGTCTGTGGCATGACTGAATCATTAGCGGCAACAACCAAAACCACAATATCGGTTACCTGGGCACCACGAGCACGCATAGCTGTAAAGGCCTCGTGCCCCGGAGTGTCCAGAAATGTAATATCTTGTCCGGATTCAGTCTTTACCTGGTAGGCGCCGATATGCTGGGTAATGCTACCCGATTCGCCGGCTACAACGTTAGTTTTCCGAATGAAATCCAGAATTGAGGTTTTACCGTGATCAACATGCCCCATAATCGTTACTACCGGGGGACGCTCCTGAGCCTGTGATAAGTCTTCTTCAGTCGTCTCCAGCGAAAATAATTCCTCGCCAATTTCAGTCATTTTTTCGACTTGATATTCGAATTCTTCGGCCAGCAACTCAATCGTATCCCAGTCAAGACGTTGATTTATAGTAGCCAGAATTCCTAAGGCAAAACATTTTTGAATAATTGCGCTGGAAGGAACTTCAAATATTTTTGATAATTCATCTACGCTGGCAAATTCGGCAATTTTCTTAATGTTATCTTCTGCCGATTGGTCATTTTCACTGCGATCCGCTTTGGACCGTGAATAAATTTTCTTCTTAGATTTGGTATCAATGCCGGCTAAAGTACGTCGAACGGCATCCCGAACATTTTGTTTGACTGGTTGGGCTTTTGTACCTGCTTTTTTATCTTTGCCCTTGAACTTTGATCCGGCACTTCCGATCTGTGATTCAATATCAGACAGATTAATTTTTCGAAGCTTACGTTTTTTTCCCTTTTCTGCCTTTTCAGCAGCGGCTTTTTGCTTGGCAGTTTGCTGCTTTTCCTGAGTAAGCTTATCGGCGGCAGCTTTTTCCTCCGCCAGTTGGCGGGCTTTCTCTTCGGCACGGCGTTCCTCTTCCTGCCGTTTTGCTACGGCTTCCTGACGAGCTTTTTCTTCAGCCACAGCCTTCAACCTGGCGGCTTCTTGCTCAGCCGCAATACGATTTATTTCTTCTTTCTCTTCCATCTTGCGCTGATCGCCGAGGGAGAGGATTTTCATTGTGGGCGTCGATTTCTGGGCCTCAATCAATCGCGATTCATGGATTTCACGTCTGACCTGATCTTTACGATAACGATCAACAACTTCCTTATCCTTGGCAAATTCAGATAATATCTGTTGATAGGAATCATCATCAACGGGAGACATATGACTAGAAATGGTCAGTCCCTTTTTCTCCAAGAATTCCATAATTTCCTGATGAGAAATATTTAATTCCTTAGCTATCTGGAATATTCGCTTTGGTCTATTTGCCATATATATTATTATTCCTGCTCGGTGGTTTCCTGCGGTGAATCAGTCGGATTATCAGCTTCTCCGCCATCGATCGGTTCTTCGCTGTCATCATTATCGGAACGCTCGATAAAACTCTGGATCGAATTATATACCAAATCAATGATATCGCTGGTGATACCTTCAATTGCCAGCAGATTTTCTTCATCCGTATTTAGCGCATCGGTAATTGTTTTAATATTATTAGCAGCCAGAATTTCAGCGATGCCATCCGGAAAATCCGGTACATCAGCTAGCATTGTATTCTGTTCATTCTGCTGTTTTTCGTATTCGGTTTTACCATAGACATCAATTCGGTATCCGGT
>JABMPO010000108.1 GCA_013203015.1 Fidelibacterota bacterium | reverse complement strand
TGCTGCTCGGCAATCTCAGGCTGATTGGTAATCACAGTTTCCTGAATCTGTGAATATAAAGGAATTACCAGTACCAAAAATAAAAATTTCCGCCCCATTAAGCTTTTAATTTCCTTTTAATAAATGAATATATCTTTTCTGATCGATATACAATAATCCATCATTTACTTCCCACAATGATCGAATCACATTATCGGTTGCATATTTCCAGATAACTTTTCCATTTTTCTGGTCAATAGCAACGATTTCTCCCCTTGAGTAAGGTATTAAGTATTCATTGCCAGTGACTATTGTCTCAAGATTAATCAAACCCAGTCCCTGGTAGCGCCATTCTTCAATTCCGGTATTCAATTTATAAACTATAACAGTCCCATTGCTTAGCCCGACTAGCAAACGATCATTATGAATTACCGGCGCGGCGAAAATGGTCGAATCATATTTCTTTTTCCACAAGATTGTATTGGTCGGCAAATCTATTATAAACAATTGCCCGGAACCATCCACCACTGCCAGCATGTTACCGGCCACCGTCGCTTTAACCGATAGTGATAAATTTAAAGCAATTTTTGTTTTGACCTGTAAATTGGTATTATAGATTACAACTTCGCCGTCACTACTGAATGCAATTAAATTATTGTGAGCACTGAGTAGCTGATTCTTCAGTGTATTTTCAATATTGCGGGAATACAGCCTGGAGCCGGTCAAACGGTCAAATGCCAGCAAACGGGAAGCATTTGACACATACAGTGTATCTTTTATTATTGTCATACTTGCGGGCATGACCTGAATTCTTTTATTACGCCAGCGCCGCTTGCGACTGGTTAGATCATAGGCCATCAATGGCTCATCAAGGCTGGCAGCTATATACAAATAATTATCAGTTATATTGAATGCAGCTACCGGCTCACGGAATGGCTGCCAAATATTACCCTCGATATCACCTGATCTGGTATTCAATAAAAATATTTCGCCGCGGAAAGTAAATACAATTACTGTGCTGTCGTTAACTATTGCAATATCATTTACCGGTGAAATCAATCTCTCACGCCAGACCAATTCGGGCAGTTCGGGTAATGAAACTAATTCGGCCGAATATCCATAATCGATATCAATAGTTGTTTTTAATCGTCCGCCGCAACCAACCAGAAACAGAATTAATAATACACTGTATTTCATTTGATTTCGCATCAGTAATCCCAGCCAAAAAAGAATTGCATGAACCAATTATCATCGATTGAATGAAAATCCGTTTTACGCCCCATATCCAGTCTCAGAACGATTCCACCGAGGAACATTCCCCTGATACCAAAACCCATACTGCCGATCAGGTCTGGTCGGTTATAATCCCAGGCGTTGCCAACATCAAAAAACAATGCGCCTCTGATTGGCGCCACACCGATTGAGATCCTTTTGAAGTTTAGAGCTAGACTATTAGCAAACGGAAATCGTAACTCCTGATTGAACATCATAAATTTCCTGCCATAGATCTCTGTGAGGCGATAGCCTCTAATTCCCCAACTGCCACCAATGTAATATCGCCTGATATCGGTACCGTCATTGACCCATAGCATGGAACGATGAGCAAACGTCAATTGCTTATAAAATCGGTAATAATATCTGAAATCGATTAACCCGGTGAAATTATGCAACTGATTTTTGTCCAGGTCAAATGTGGGACCAATTGTCGTTCTAAAACTCCAACCATCGATAGGTCCGGTATAATACCACAGCGAATTATCATGAACAAAAGATATGAAATTTGATATTAAATACGCTGTTTGCAGATCGTCGTAATAAAAGTCTTTTTCAGAATACCACAGAGAGCTGCTGAATTCAATCCGGCGGAAAACATCAATGGGATAATTAATTCCTACTCTTAATCCGTAGGTTCGTTCAAAATAAAACGCCTGGTAGGGGTCAAAATAATCATTGGCGAAATGAAAAATCCCCAGTGCCAGGTTTGATCTTTTTTTCAGATCAACCATAGTGACAGCAAAATTGAAGCGTGAAAGAAAATCACCGGATGATTGAGCTGTATTAGTTAATAAAAAATGATAGTAGCGATTACCCAGTAAATCCGAAATACTTAACTGAGCACCTCCCAGCAACCCGTAAATGGGATCATAGGCGACTGCTGTCTGGGCCAGGTCGAGACTGTAATCGAGCCGATACGGTTTTTTCTTTTTTGACAGTGGAATTGCAATATCCGGTATTTGCCATGATTCCCCGACAACATCCATCATAGTTACGGTGTCGATGACCCCAGAATCAAATTCATTTAATGGCAATTGATGAATTTGAAAGCCATATTCACGAAAAGAGCTGGAAATAAGGGTATCGCGGCCGTAGAACGCAATATCATGAACTCCGGTATGAAAATTGGATACTTGTTCTATTTGCAGCTTTTTGGATGAATCGATATTGCTTGCGGTAAATGACCAAATATTCGGAGTTCCGGTGCGATTTGAAATAAAATAATATTTCGCAGAATCTATTAAACTCGGTAAGGGGTGATAATTATGATACTTATCATCGGTAACCTGTAATAATGAATTATCCGCCAGATTCAAAATAAACAAGTCAGTACTGCCATCAAGTACGTTCCGGCCACGGTCGGAACTAAAAATTATCTTTTTATCGGATACATCAAAATGGGGATCGGAATCACTGTAAATATCGTCGGTGAGCTTGATCAGTAATTTTTCGTTAACGTCCCAAAGATACAGGTCCGAAATTCCATTAAAACCCTGGGTGCTGAAGACCAATCGATTACCATCTCCGCTCCAACTTGGCGATCTTATTGAAATAATATTTTCTTGGCGGAATGAATTTAGATCTTCACTATTATTAAGCGCGACGAGGTGTATTACATCCTGACGCCCCGATTTCGCCACATATGCCAGTACACCTTTAGAACTAATATTCAAACCGCTTTGCAATATATGCAGGGTTTCCTTTTCGGCAGTTCGCCCACCCCGGATAATGGTTTCATCACGGGTATTTGATCCAGTCTCTTTCGATAGAATATCTGTGTACCCGCTGCGATTGGACATATATATCAAATGGCGCTGACCAAGATGATCGGTGTACACGACCGGACTAACATTCGTCCCTTCACTGGTGAGTTTAGCACTACCGTTTGGCAAGACCGACTCATGAATTAACGCCTCGGCTTGGTTTTTCTTGAGAGCCAGTTTCCAATCCATGTTCAGGGTTTCCCAGGATAGATTGGTCAAAGCGGCAAAAGTTGCCTCAATTGATTCATACTGCCAATAATCCTCCATTATTCGTCGAATGCAATCAGCACCATAAGTTGTCTGGATATAATCAAGAAATGACTGCCCTTCTTTATATAATAAATACCCAGCCCGATATAAGGCTTCGCTGTTCAATGGAAATAGATGATCGTAGAGTAAAGCATCCCGGATAACCATTTCCGCTTGGGAATCCCAATGAGTTGACCACAATTCCGCCAGACCTTCAATAAACCACAATGGAAATTGAGGCATTTCCCACGATCCGATATTACTATTCGTGCGCGCAATTTTAGCATGGGTGAAGACATGAACCAGCTCATGCCTTATTACATGCCGGAAGTCATACATATTTCCATTATAAGGGATAACAACCCGTTTTTTAATAAATTCGAAAAAACCACCAACCCCTTCAGGAATCCGCGAAGATAATATATTGGTCTGTTGAAAATGAATATGATTGCTATAGATTACCAGTGGCACTCTGCGATTCAAGGTATAGTTAAATTGTTGCTCAAACTCGGTAAAGGCCTGCTCCGCAAAATTGATTGCGGCCTGCGCTAGCAATTCTTCACCGGCATAAAAATACAGATTAAAATGCTCTGACTCGTAAACCTGCCATTCAAAATCATCGTATTGAATTTTGTTTCGTCCAAAATAAAACTGGCTGAAAACTATTCCAGGCAGGAGCAGTCCTACCAGCAGCGTAGATCGTATTTTATTCATTCATCAATGTCTATCTATTAATCATAATATAATATTAATTCGATTAGATTTGGAATGTTTCAAATTTTCCCGATATCGTTGTATGGTAGTGACTGGTAGTTAATTTTACGAAGGCAATAAAGATTTTACCAGCATAAAGGATATGGCGAAGTAGGAAATACCCAATCCGGTATTAAGCACCCGCAATTGCTTGGTTGCCGCAACGTATTCGCTAAGATAAATCTCCTGATATCGCTGGTTTTCCAGGGCTATCTGGTTACGGCGTTTCAGGGGAAAATCAACTTGTTTTCGGTATGCTAAATAGGCTGGTATTCCTATGATTGCCAAAGTTTCGATTAACTTACTTCGATTTTTATAATCAGGCACAAGGCTGGTACCAGTGACTAAGAATAACGAACAAAATTCGGCTCCTCCCCACTTCAGTATCCAGGATCGGTATTCGAAATCATCAATAGCGTCATAACGGGCAATTTGCATTATTTGTTCAGTAGCTAATATTTTTTCCGTGGAAGGTGAGCTTTCCTGAGCATTGCCAAAGGTAGTATTAAATAATATTATCACTAGCGTTAGCAGCAAATTACGTGAAAACGTATTCAAAATTTTAATGCCAGATACATTCAATAGTCTAATTTACCAATATTATCAGAGTGAAAAATCGGCGCAATTGAATCATAATTACGAGCACTTTTTATCTGAAAATATTTGTGCTGTAAATATCTGTATTATTGAATCAATTTTCCAGTCCTGCTGGTCTAACCCGGCTTTGATAGCCAAGTTGTTCAAAGTAGTACCAACGTCCCAGTTTTGCTCTACAGCGACTTTTGGCAGGAAAACGGAATTTTTATTGTCCTTTTCCAGTAATATACCATGTTTTCCGATTAATATATCATCAATGGTATTAATGGTCCTAAAATGAGATAACAGGGATATTTCAATTTCCATTCCATCCAGTTCAGCACGATTTATTGAATGAAACCGCCAATCATCATAAGCGGAGCGAATTGCTAATTCAGGTATCAATTGATATAATCTTTTATCGTTTTCCAATCTTCCGACGCAGCCCCGCAAAGTACCATTGTGCCGGATTGTAACAAATGCGCTCTGCTTTCTTTTCAAGGCTGAAACAGTAGGGATTTCAACATTTTCATTGTGATTTTTATCTCTAATTGCATTCCTTGCTAACGAGAGTAAAAAGTTTTTGTCATCGTTGGTTAAATGATCCATAGCTGTTCCTAACCGATGGGTAAGGGAATTTCTAGTGTTAAAAATAACATCTAAACGGTAAAATATAAAAAAGTTTTATTTCTTACATAATAATCACTTAATTAGAGATTTCGCTCAATAATTTCAGCAAGTCCCTTAACAGTGAACGGCTTAGATAAATAATCATTAAATCCATGTTTTAAAAAGTCTTCATGCATACCCTTCATTGCATGTGCAGTAACAGCAATTGCTGGGGTATCTTCAAATCCAGCAATATTTCGCACCTGTTTTAAAAACTCAATTCCATCCATTTCCTCGGAAAGACTGATATCAATTAACATTCCATCGGGTTGAATTGATTCAATTTCTGCCAGGGCTTTTGTACCAGAATCAATTGATATGTAATCGTGTCCAAGTTTTTTTAACAAGAACTCAATATACTTGGTATTAGCAGGATTATCTTCCAATACTAAGAGCTTTTTTCCAGGTTTTACATCATTCGACATGGTGTAGCTTTTTTCTTCTACCTGATTTTTTCGTTTTTTAAGTGATGTTTTAGACTTGTTGGCATCTAATTTAGGGATTGGAAGTGTAATAGTGAAAGTGCTACCATGCCCTTCTCTACTTTCCACTTCAATATGCCCTTTCATGGCAGATATCAGGCGATAGCTAATTGCCAGTCCTAGGCCAGCGCCTTCGTAGCTGCGGTTAAAGCCTTCTTCGGCTTGTTTGAATAAATCAAATAAGTATGGTTTAAATTCTTTATTAATACCAATACCTGTATCCTGAATTTCAATATTGTATAAATTATTTGATACCCTGGTGGTAACGGTTATGGTACCCTCGTGAGTAAATTTAACTGCATTATCCAGGATATTTCCCAGAACTTGCTGCAGTCTTATAATATCGGAATATAACTGGACGCTGCGGCAATTATAATTACTGATTATCTCAAGAGCTTTTTTCCGGGCTGCGAT
>JABMPO010000107.1 GCA_013203015.1 Fidelibacterota bacterium | reverse complement strand
CCGCGTTTTAGTATTTCAACCGGATCGGGAAGCGCTAATTACCTGCGATTGGATATTGCATCAGCCTGGTATTATCGTTCTGACAGCGGGACAGATCGTGGTAAATTTTCTGCCAATCTGGAATGGATCTGCAAACCTGCTACTATTAATTCAAATTTACTATCGATGGAATGGTCCCATTTATTCCAAGCCCATCCCACCAGTCAGCTATTGCTGGGGGAATTAAATGGTTTATTTGGGTATCCGAATTATTATTATGCCGGGCAGGCACGATACAAATTATTGGTTGAGTCCCGCTTTTTACCGGCGGGCGAAATATTTACGATAGCACCAGTTCTGACAGTATTCTATGTTGCTGGCAATACCTTTCCAACTGCTCAGGATTTTAGACTAAGTAATCTTCATCAGGCAGTTGGAATCGGTTTGCGGCTTGGTTTGACGCGTTCGGCCGGTTCGGTGATAAATCATATCAATCTGACCTGGCCATTCGAGCAAGGTCTACCCGGGCCAGTCCTTTCAATTCAATCAAAAACTACCCTTTAGACTGTGCGTCAAGCACCCTTGCTTGACGAGATTAATGGTGCATTCTACGACAAGCTGGAAGCTTGTCGTACTTGTTTTTGGTCCACAATTTTGCATTCTTATTACATTTACGATTTTTATACTATATTTTCTGGTGATGAAAATTATTTATAAGCGTCATTTACCCCATATTCAGCCACCCGGAGCTACCATTTTTATTACTTTTCGATTAGAAGGTAGCGTACCTGTTGCAGAAAGTAGACAAGTAAAAGAGGATTATGAGCATTTTACTCGAATTATCCAGACTCAACCAGCTCAACGCCAAATTGCCAGCCGAAAAAGAGCAAGCCTAATTTTCAGGTATGATTCCATATTGCATGATTCAAACAATAGCCCCCATTATTTAAAAGATTCCCGAATTGCTAAAATCGTGATGAAAGCAATCCATTTTAATGATAATCAATTATATGATTTGCTAGCCTTTTGTATAATGTCTAATCATGTTCATGTTGTCCTGACACCTTTGGCAGTTGCATCTGAAGAATACATATCATTAGAACGGATAACCCATAGCATAAAAAGTTATACTGCTAATCAAGTTAATCGATTACTAAACCAACCGGGCCAATTTTGGGATCATGAGAGCTTCGATCATTATTGCCGATCCGAATCGGAAGTAAATCGTTTTATTGATTACACTATTAATAACCCAGTCAAGGCCGGTTTGGTAAACAATCCATCTGAGTGGCCCTGGTCTTACCGTAAAAGATAATTGTACGTCAAGCATCCTTGCTTGACGAAATTAATGGTGCATTCTGCGACAAGCTGTAAGCTTGTCGCACAGTTGATTAACATCTGAATCATTCAAACCTTCACCTCGTGAATATCTTTAAACTATCTACTAATTGTCACTCTGAATTCTCGTCCCTAATTTCAGCCTGTTATGAAATCATCGATTGATCATAAACTAAAGCACGTTCCCACAAAACCCGGTGTTTATTTATTTAAAAATAAGCAAGCTGAGATTATCTATATTGGCAAAGCAAAAAATTTGCGCAACCGGGTACGCTCCTATTTTCAGAGTGGCAGATACCAGAACGCCAAAACAGTATCCATGGTCAAACAGATCACCGATCTGGAATGGATCGTAGTCCGAACGGAAGTTGAGGCTTTGCTCACCGAAGCCAACATGATTAAGGAGCATGATCCCCGCTACAATATCGATCTGAAAGACGACAAATCATTTCCTTTTGTCAGGATCACCAAGGAACCCTATCCCCAGGTATTTCTGACGCGCACGATCGTGAAGGACGGTTCGCGCTATTTTGGTCCTTATACTGATGTGATGTTGCTGAAGCGCACTCTCAAGGCCATGTATAAAGTGTTTCCAATCCGCAGTTGCACCTATCACCTGGATGATCAGGTTGTGCGGGACGGCAAGGTAAGTCTCTGTCTGGATTATCATATCAAGAAATGCGAAGGACCTTGCGCTGGTAAGGTTACCCAGGCTGAATACGGGGATATGGTCCGCCATGTGATCCGCTTTCTCCAGGGCGATACTCAACAGACCGAAGATTATATACAGGCCCGCATGGATTTTGCCGCTCGCGAATTGCGCTATGAGGATGCAGCGCAGTTCCGTGATCAACTCACTGCCATCGAAAGTTTCCGCACCCGTCAGCGTAAAGTCGCCGCAGATTTTAAGGATCGTGATGTATTTGCCTTGGCCAGCCAGGATGATTTGGGGCTCGTTACAGTAATCCGAATTCGCCAGGGCCGGATTTTCACTCGGGAAAAATTCCGTCTGCGCAATATTGGGCAGTCATACGCAACGATCCTGAAACATGTGATTACCGGTTTCTACCTTAACAGTGATTTCATCCCCGAGGAATTACTGCTGCCGGATTACCCCGATGATTCAGATCAATTGTTGACCTGGCTGCGAGATAAGCGGAAGGGAGCAGTAAATTTTCAGGTACCGCAGCGGGGAGAGAAAGTCAAACTGGTTAAAATGGCGCTCCGCAATGCCCGCTTGCTACTGGGTGAATGGGTGCTGGAACGAATGAAACGCCATGAATCGGTACCAACTTCAGTTTCACAATTGCAGGAGGATCTGCAGCTAACTGCCCCACCGCGGCGGATTGAAGCTTTTGACATTTCCCATCTTGGCGGGACCAATACAGTGGCATCGCTGGTTTGTTTCATTGATGGTCAGCCACGAAAATCCGAATATCGCAAATTCAAAGTGAAAACCGTGACCGGTATTGATGATTTTGCCGCCATGCGGGAAGTGGTGCTGCGACGCTATAAGCGTCAAAAGAAAGAAAAACGACCGCTGCCTGATCTGGTTCTTGTCGATGGCGGTAAGGGTCAGCTTGGGATGGCCGTCTCTGCTCTCCGCGAGCTAGGGCTGGAT
>JABMPO010000106.1 GCA_013203015.1 Fidelibacterota bacterium | reverse complement strand
GTGTAATATAATAAATCGGTTGCCTAAATCGTATCTATTGCCAATTATACCTGCATCGGCAAATTTTTTAGGGATTCATAGTTATCTACTTTCGTCCCGATATATCGGGAATTCGGCGCGAGGGTATCCCAGGGTAGTAGCGGATAACCGCGGCGTAGCGTTTTGAGCGCGCGGACCGCAGGCGCTTGCGCCGCGTGAAGTCGGGTAATTTATGGAACCACTGGTTTACCGCGGGACTCCATTTAATAAAAAAAATTCCTCGATACTCAACGTCGTTGTTCGGATATCCCTAAACTAATTGAGTTATTAAGCAGTTTAGTTGGTATGAACTTTGCTCTCTTTACGCTAAAGTTTAATAATACATAGGATGTATCAGAGAAAGTCAGCTAAAGCCAAATAGAAGGATTTTTTTATATCAGATAAAATAGTGTCAATGATCACAGTCACTATAAAGCATAAATATTACATTTACACCAAGTAAAACCTTAAATAATAGGGGGAAGCAAATGATAAACGCTAAAAGTTGGCTAATTGTCCTCACTCTTGGGACCTTTATTCTGGCCCAGGGCTCCAACAACAATTATCCACGGATTGAGATTAACCCAAGCAGAGTGGTAGCTATTGTTGGAGATACAGTTCATTTTGAAGTAGTATACAAGGAATCCACCGGACCCGGTGTCGATACAACAGCAACCTGGTCTGTAACACCTGATTCTATTGGCTCGATAGATACTAATGCCATCTTCACAGCATTACTCCCAGGCGAATGTTTATTGACAGCAGTTTTAGATACTTTGGAAGCTTCAATAACCGTCTGGGTTTTCCTGGAAGAAGATGATGAAGAAACTGATCCGATTGATCAACTGGTGATCCTGCCATCAGATACAATCGTGGCAGTCGGATCAGAAGTACAATTCGCAGCCTATTATGCCGACAGTCTCGGCATTCTACAGGATACCGTAGTAACCTGGGGTTTATCAGGGATGCCCATCGGACAGATATCAACTGAGGGATTGCTCAGCACGAATAGTATCGGCTTTGCGATTGTAACAGCTGAAGTGGGTGACCTCCGCAGTTGTAGTTTTGTTATTGTATCCGACACAACCACCGATTCCAGTGGTGTTAATCAAATATTAATAACACGGGATTCGCCCAATCCGACTGGTTATAGCGTGATGGATACTGTATTGGAAGGTGGTTTCTGGAAGATCGGTGGCTTACCTTATCCCATGAATGTATTAAATGGTGGTCTGGTATATTTCCCGGTAGGAAGTATTACCGAGGATATCCGAATTCATGTGAGTCTGCCCGGTTTTGCCACACCCGGTCCCAATGGTGTGAATTTTGATGTGCCGGGAGTCGTCGCCGGCGTTGATTTCCAGGTAATGGTATCAGATTCTGTGATAGAACCATATTATTTTGAGACGCCATTGATTACCGGACTGATATTTAAACGGGGGTTATTGAATAACCTGGGTATCGACCCGGCCATGCTGGCTTTGTACTTTGCCATGGAGGTTGGCGATTCGATTGTATTTGATTCCACCGGTATCGGCGCCACAATGGTTGACTCAGTTTCAAACCGGATATTTTCCACTGTCGTGCATTTCAGCACCCTGGTTGTTAAAGGTGAAACCGTCACAACCTCAACTGACAATCAGATGATTGCACTGGATTATCAGTTACTACCAAATTTCCCCAACCCATTCAATCCAATTACAACTTTGCGATATAGCTTACCTGTCAGATCAATGGTTAATTTGACTGTTTATGATCTATTGGGACGTGAGGTTAAGAGCCTGATAAGTGGTACTGAGGAAGCAGGATTACAATCAGTAATATGGGATGCTACTAACAATATTGGTAAACCCGTGAGTGCCGGTATTTACCTGTATCAGATCAGGGTCGGTGAATTCAGTGAAACCGGTAAAATGATATTGCTCAAGTAAACTGACTGCTGTATAGATGTTAAAAAAAGGGCAACCAATTAGTTGCCCTTTTTTTAACATCTATAGGTTTATAGCGTTGAATTACCATTTCCACCGCAGGTCGATAATTGGAAATAAATGTTGTTGCTGCCCAAAAGGATAATCGGCGCTAATGTATTTATAACCTATCAGTATCTGCCGCGATTTCTTTTTTGAATAGGTAATTAACCCTTTATGCTCAAAAGCGGTATGTTCCTTGTCGTTGGACAATCTGAAGTAATCAAAATCGATCGCTATCCCGATTTTTTCACTGAAGTTATTTTGATAATCAGCCCCTAATTTTGTGTAATGACCATTATGATATACCGATAAGCGCTGGTACACTAGCGGTAGATCGATTGAAGTTCGCTGATCCAGGTCAGTAGCGCCCATAGAAAAGGCGATAGCCAATTTTATAGATAACAATCCACCGATACTCAATGGTTTACTGATAATCATTTCATTTACTGTGGAAATCATGGCTGGTATTTCAAATTCCGGCGATATAAAACCGCCGATGCCTTCTTTTGCAATCAAATTAAGCAACGGTGTCGGAAAATATAACGAGTGTTTCGATGATAAAATATGGCCATTTAGGGCGATCCACTGTTTTTTTACCGCAACGTTAGGTATTTGTAAAAACAGTATTGGGTGAGTGGATATCTGAATCGTTTCAGTAAGACCGAATGATAGTGGATTAAATAAGCCAATTTCCTTTTGATCTTTTTCGATGATTGAGGCTGAGCCATCAACCCAGGAAGCCTGCTGGGAATTGTCAGCTGCAACCAGAATGTTGAATGTGACAGGTAGGATTAGCAGGATCTGAAATATTCTCATTGTGGCACCTCCCACCTGGCAATTACGGCAACATGGTCGGAAGCTTCCACCGCCTCCTGTAAAGTTATGGCCGATCCGGGAACCCAATTGGTATTTGTCCAAAGATAATCCAATTTTCGATCCCATGCCCCATTCAAATTGGGAGTATGGGTGAAATAATGGGATTCATTTTGATTATATGCAGT
>JABMPO010000105.1 GCA_013203015.1 Fidelibacterota bacterium | reverse complement strand
TTTAAGTCCCTTGTGTCTACCAATTCCACCACCCGGGCGGATTTATGAATTAAGAATTCGTAATTATTAATTCATAATTTATTCTGAGGCGTCGATCGGATTCGAACCGATGAAAAACGGTTTTGCAAACCGCCCCATTAGACCGCTCTGGCACGACGCCATGGTATAACTTTATTAATGAACTGACAATCGTTTATCCAATTGAATCGCGGTTTTGTCCCGATAAATCGGGACCCCATTAAACCGCACTGGCACGACGCCGGTTGCGGAGAGGCAGGGATTCGAACCCTGGGAGGAGTTTAACGCCCCTCACTCACTTAGCAGGCGAGCGCCTTCAGCCAGCTCGGCCACCTCTCCGGAAATTGTTTCAATGAACAAATTTGTTTATTAAGCGCAAATTGCGCTGGCAAAATTACCGCTGGACAAATGGTTATACAATCCGAATTTTGTCAAGCAGTAACAAATTGTTTGCCGCTCATTTGAACCACGGCATTTTTCAATTCAAGCTGGAGTAAAATTGTGAGCAAATGTGAGATATCCAAGTTGGTATTTTTAGCGATGTCATCAATGTGCACCGGATCAGTCGATAGTAAACCCAGTACTTCACGTTCTTGATCAGTCAAATCCAATTCGATTTCTTGTTGTATTACTCGGCCAGGTTTTGCGAGTCTGGGACGAATACCCTCATAGATCATTTCAGGTGTAGTAACCGGAACCGCCCCGTGACTGATAAGCCGCACACAACCCACACTTTGTTTATCAGTGATGCGTCCCGGTAAGGCAAAAAGATCACGATTCTGGTCGATTGCATTCAATGCGGTCAGTATTGCGCCACTACGATTTCCGGCTTCGATAATAACTGTTGCGTGGGCTAATCCACTAATGATTCGATTTCGCTGAGGAAAATTCCGCGCATCTGGCTTAGTTCCAGGCGGATACTCGCTCAGCAGTAAACCATTATTTTGTAAATCGAGTGCCAACTTCCGGTTTTCCGCCGGATAAATTATATCTACTCCACTACCCAACACCGCAATCGTACGACCACCGGCAGCAACGGTCTCCCGATGAACTACCGAATCTATTCCCCGCGCCAAACCACTAACGGTTGTAAGTCCTAATTCGACCAGCCGTCTGGTAATTTTAATTGCAGAAGATCGGCCATAGGCAGTGGTTGTACGACTTCCCACTAAAGCGATGCAATCTTCTACCTGGGGAATTACCTGACCAAGTACGTAAAGGATTGGAGGCGGATCATAGATTTTCTTTAACAACAACGGATAATCTGCATTCCAAAATGTCAATATTCTGGCATCAATTTTTTTACAGCTCTCAACTACAGAATGGCCATAGTCAAAAGAACAGTACGCCCGAATTCTATCGGCCGATTTGATGTCTATACTCTCAACACGACAAAGTGACTTTCGATCTTGTTCAAATATTATTTTGGGATCTTTGAAAAATGTTACCAGATGGCGAACTTTTTGCGGTCCAACCCCTTTCACATTCTGCAGATTTAACAGTGCAACAATTTGTTCATGATTCATTAATTATTTTCACGATAGAGTTAATTAATAATTTTATACCGCTATGGGTTACAGATGATATATCAATAGTCGGTTCCGAAAAACTCGCCCACTGGTTAAGTTTCTCATCAATGGCAACTGTATCCATTTTTGAACGGATAATCAAGTGCTTTTTTAATCCCATATCCGGATTGAACTGTTTTAATTCATTGTACAAAATATCAAATACAGATTGTGGTTCCGGTTCCATCACATCAATAATATAAATCAGAATCTTAGTTCGTTCAATATGCTTCAGGAATTGATGCCCCAATCCTTTTCCGCTACTGGCACCTTCAATTAACCCCGGTATATCAGCCATTACAAATGACTTGTATTCCCCGTATTTCACAATTCCCAGATGTGGTTGGAGAGTAGTAAATGGATAATCCGCAATTTTTGGCCTGGCTGCCGACACACTGGAAATAAGTGTTGATTTACCGGCATTCGGCAGACCAACCAGTCCAACATCCGCTAATACCTTGAGTTCAATATCGAATTTACCCGTTTCGCCCGGCAAACCCGGCTGAGCATAACGAGGGGTCTGGCGTGTCGATGATTTAAAATGAACATTCCCAAGCCCGCCTTTTCCTCCTTTGCATACAATCTCTTCCTGACCAGTTTCGGTAAAATCCGCGACAATTTCTCCAGTGTCAGATATTTTGATAATGGTACCGGCTGGAACAGCAATTCGAATATCCTTCCCATTACGGCCGGTTTTTAATCCGCCCTGCCCCGGTTGACCTTTTTCGGCCTTATAGACACGCTGATACCGGATATCCTGTAAAGTATTTAGATGTGTGTTTACAATTAAAGTAATATGGCCGCCCCGTCCGCCATCGCCGCCATTGGGACCACCCTTCGGTATAAATTTTTCACGGCGAAAACTTATCGCTCCGGGACCGCCATTACCGGCAACCAACTCGACTTGAACAAAATCAATAAACATTTATTGTGTTTCCAACTAACAAAGTTAGGGCATTTACGGTAAACATATTACTGTTGCTATACCTTTTTCTCGTAGATTATCACAGATTCGGAGTTGTGGCTTGTTCGCAGGCTGGTAATAATTAATCCTTTTTAGCAGTTTGAACAGGTTTATTCGCCTTATTTTCTACTTTCGAAGATTTCACATCCGGTTTTTTACCTGCGGAATTGTTGTTAGATTTCTTATTCTTATAGTCGGTGATGTAAAACCCGGATCCCTTAAATATTAAGCCGGCTCCACCGCTAATAACTCTTTTCACTGCAGAATTGCATTGGGGACAAATTTTTAATGGCTCATCAAACATGGATTGAAAATGTTCGAATCGATTGCCACATACTGTACAGCGATAATCATAAGTAGGCATTTATTTGTATAACCTTTCTTCAACTTCGTATTCTGATTTCACCCTCAAGAAATTAATTTATTCTGCAACGCTGCCAAAACCGTATCCGGGATATATCTGCTCACATCTCCATTCAACCGGACAATATCTTTAATAACTGTTGAATTCAGATGAATGTATTTCTCATCCGGAATCAACAACACAGTAGAAACATCGGGATTCAGGTGATAGTTCATCATGGCCATCTGAAACTCATATTCAAAGTCACTAACGTGCCGTAAGCCACGAATCAACGCTACTGCTGATTCTACTCGCGCCACATTGGCAATCAAATCTGCGGATGAAGTAACCTTGACATTTTTCATATCACCAGTGGCAATCTCAATCAGCTTGACCCGCTCCGCTGTCGATAACAACGGCGCCTTTGTTGGGTTGACCGCAACGACAAAAATAACCTCATCAAAAAGAGCTGCTGCTCTCTGAGCTATGTCAAGATGTCCATATGTCACCGGATCGAAACTGCCCGGATAAATTGCTTTTTTCATTTATTGCTCTCCCAAAAGGAAATAACTGTATCTCCATACACTTTTTTTCTGGTCATTCCGCTCGGTAATTTATCACGGCGAGACGATTCCAGGATAAACAAACCTTGTGGTACTATTCTCTGCCTGCACAGGTCGATTAATTTTTCAAGATCAATCTTTTCATATGGTGGATCTGCAAAGATGTAATCATATTCACCTGAAAACTGTAAATAGGTAAACACATTTTTTTTAAAAATACTAAAATGAGTGTCCATTAACAATGCAGCATTTGTTTTGATAAACTGAATTGCGTACTGGTCAAATTCTACGAACGTTATCTCCTTGGCACCGCGACTGGCAGCTTCAAATCCTAACATTCCACTTCCTGCAAAAAGATCCAAAACCCGCGCCCCCTGAAGATTTTGAAGAATATCAAAAATACTCTTTCTTACCCGTGCGGAAGTTGGTCGGTACGCAGCCCGAGCATAAGTCTTAATATGATGGTTCTTATATTTTCCGGCAATAATTTTCATAGCAGTCTACTTAAAATGGACAGCCAAATTACATTTGCCCGATCAAAAATTGCGCTCAGTAAATATTAAACAACCATTAAGGTTGCACCATCGGTATACTCTACTTTTTCAGAGATCAATTCCAGCTGGAAACGCCATCCTCGATATAACCGTGATTCTCGCCCCTGAAAGAAAAAATCAGATACCTGCGATCTTTTACAACCTCCTTTATAGGACTTGAAATTTTAATACCATTTTCGACAACAACTTCGTATGGTTTTTCAATCAGAGGACAGTAAAATAGTGCTGAATCAGGCATGTATGAGTCATAATAGGTAATTAATTCAACTCGCTCCGAGGGATTTTCGGCAATAATACCAACAAAATCCGGATTCTCTTTAATTGCGGCAAGATCCTTCTCTACCACGTAAGAAGTGTCATAAATATCTTGTTCTTGATGATACATAACTACAACATACTGGGTATATTTAACATTATCTTTTCTTTCCCCGCGAAACCCAAATGTGGTATCAAAAATCACATCCCAGCCTTTAGGCACATTTACATTAACCAATTGTCCGCCAAGTTTTAAAACTTGCTCATTAAGATAAGTAGAATCAGCAGTCAGTGAATCCCGGATCGCATTGACAACATTCATCGCCCATAACGGATCGGCTGAATATTCTCCATGTAATTGATGGTAAAAATCTTCAACGTCAAAAACGTTCTCCATCCTGAAACGACTTATTTTCTCAATTTGCTCCTCTTCGTCCCAGATTGCACGGGGTACATAAATGGAAATCAGCATGAGTATCATACTGAAGATGATAATAAATTCGAGTCCGTCAGCAAAAATACGATTCTTTCGTTTATTCATTTAACATACCCTAAGTATCACAATGTTATCAGTGGCTTAATATTATCGATCGTCTTTTGACCAATACCTTTAATATTTTTTAGCTCATCAATGTTCTTAAAGTTACCAAAATCTGCTCGAAAACGTATAATCCTTTCTGCAGTAACTGGACCGATTTTTGGCAAGGTTATCAGTTCCTCAATTGTTGCAGTATTCAAATTAATAAGTGACGTCACATTTTCGCTGTTGGCAGAATTATTTCCCAAGTTTGACATAACTGGTGGCTGATTATCTTCAATTTTGGAAACCTGGGCAATAAACTCTGCATTGGACTCTTTGGTAGCTGAAATGGCATTCACATCCCCGGATTTATAATGCCTGATTAGCCCAACTACCACACCAATTACGATTACACCTGCCAGAAACTTAATTAACAGTTTTTCTTGGGGTGTGAAAGCTGTCATTACAAATTGACTTTTTGAAATCTGGTTTTTTGTTGATCCGATCCGGCCAATTCCTTTAATAGTGATTTTTCATGAGCCGTAAGCTTGCCCGGTGTTTCAAGCTGAATTCGCACTAACTGATCGCCGTGCGCTGATCCATTCAATTCGGGTAAACCTTTTTTTCGCATCCGCAGAATTGTACCGGCTTGAATTCCAGCCGGTATCTTGAGGGTTGCTCGACCATCCAGAGTCGGTACTTCGATCTCATCACCAAGAGCAGCCTGGGAAAAAGATATTAATGCCTCGATAAATATATCATTTCCGTGTCGGGCAAAATAACGGTCTTCCTTTTCATCAAAAAACACCACCAAATCTCCCGGTAGGACACCGGCCCCGCCCTGGTTTCCCTGCCCGCGTAAGGTCATATAATTCCCTGCTGATACACCAGCAGGAACATTTATTTTGATCGAAACTGTTTTCCTGATCGATCCATCTCCGCCGCAACTGCTACAACGCTTCTCAATCATTTCACCGGTTCCATGACAGACCGGACATTCCTGCACTACAACTGATTGACCAAAAATTGTACGACTCATCTGTCGTACCTGACCAGAACCGCCGCAATGGCGGCAGGAAGACGGGGAAGTTCCTGGTTTTGCGCCACTACCATCACAGGTCTCGCACTTTTCGGCACGGTTTACTTTTACAGTTTTTTCAATACCTTGCTGAATTTCAGCTAATGTAAGTGGCAAGGTAATCCTCATATCGCGCGCTTTCCGGACTTGCCGCCTTTGGCGACCACCACCAAAAAGATCCTCGAATCCACCAAAACCGCCGCCACCAAAACCATCCATGAAGATCCGTAAGGCATCGGATAAATCGATACCACCACCAAATCCGGAAAAGCCAAAACCACCACCACCCTGGTCTCCCATTCCAACACCGGCGTGTCCGAATTGATCGTATTGACCACGCTTCTGATCGTCTTTCAAAACTGCGTAAGCTTCGGCAGCTTCTTTAAACTTTTGTTCGGCGGCAGCATTACCGGGATTTTTATCCGGATGATATTTCATTGCTATCTTGCGATAGGATTTTTTGATTTCATTGGTAGAGGCGTTTTTATCAACACCTAATATTTCGTACAGGTCATTCATTTTTTATTCACAATAACTTTAGCGTGGCGTAAAACCCGGTCTTTGTACTTGTACCCCTTTTCATGCTCCTGTAAAATTTCATTCAGCTCTTTATCAGCATTCTGCATGACCATCATAGCATCGTGCAAATTCGCATCCAAGATTTTACCAATAGAATCAAAAGCTTCGACCCCGTATTCGGCAATTATTTTCTGAAATTTATTTGTAATCATCGTTATGCCAGTCTGCATAACTTTTTCTGATTTTTCCGCAGTGGTGGAAAAATTAGCTTGCAATCGATCCAGGTCATCAAGAATCGGTAATATTGCCCGGAGGATATTTTCGCCTTCGTATTCCATTAGTTTTAATACTTCCGAACTTTTCCGGCGTCGGTAATTCTCATATTCCGCCCGTAACCGCAATAGTTTATCTTCCAGCTCGGAATTTCTCTTTTTTAAATCGTCTAACTGCTTAGTTGAAGTTGTCGTCTTTTTTCGTCTTGTACTGGGCTTGGGCACCTTTTTATCAGGCTTGCTGGTGGTGGTTGTCTTTTTTTTTGCAGCGTCTTTGGGCTTGTCAACAGACATCAGGTAGTATCTCCGTAAAATTTGCTAACATATTCAAAATATTCTGGTATGGGATTCGTGTTGGGCCAACAACGATCAATTGTCCATTAATATCGGCGGATTTAAATCTGGAAGAAATAAGACTGCAATGCTCGAGGTTAACATTAGGATTTTCACTGCCGATTAAAATAAAATTCCCCATATCACCTAATTGAGTAATCAGATATTTAGAAATGATACTTGGTTCAAGAGCAGTTAATGTTTTTTGTAAAATGCTTGCGTCCTGAAATTCAGGTTGTTCAAGCAGCGGTACCAGGGTTGATTGATAAATGATATTATCACTGGCAATATAAAAATGCTGGATAGGATTTTTAACCAATATCTGAATTACCTCATGCCTGTAAATATCTGTATCGCGTAATCTATCCTTAATTGTTAATTGAATTTCAGTTAAGGTAAGGTCTATTAAGCGTTCTTTTAAAACCCGGGTTACAGATTCCAAGACATCCTGTTCCACAGCAACTCTGAGATTCAAGGTAATAGAGTTAATAAAGCCGGATTTCATTGCCAGTACCAGCATTACCCTTTCCGATGACAGTCGAACCAATTCAATATCTTTTAACAAGCTTTCCTGATAATGCTCAACCAAAACCAGACCGAACATTCGGCTGGCAGTTGCCAGTGTACTGGCCACCGCCTGCATCAGTTCATCAACATTGTATGATACCCGCTTCAGCGATTGCTCTATTTGATGAAATTCATCCCGGTTGGATTCAGCTCCATCCAATAATTGATCGACAAAAAATCGATAACCGGTATCGGTAGGAATTCGACCGGAAGAAGTGTGAGGATGTGATAGCAATCCTTTATTTTCCAGCGAAGCCAGTGCCGATCGAATTGTTGCTGGGCTTAGACCAAAATTATGCTTATTCTTTAAATACCCGGAACTGATCGGCACCTTAGTCTCAATATAATCTTCGATGGTCGCCTTTAATATCAATCGCTCGCGGGTATTCAAATCATAGTTTATTAGCGGAATCATAACATTAATATTAAGAATATAAAAAAAAGTCTGTCAACATCAATTAAAGCGATGATTTATTTCAGCATTTTGGCCGAAGCCCTGCTGGCACCGATCATCCCGATTAATACGGCGACTGAAATCAGCCAAAAACTGATTGTATATATATCACTGGAAATTCTTATACGATTGGTCATGTTGGCAATCAAATGATTCCCTGCAGTGATTGTTCCATATAATGCCGCACTGGCTAAAACCGAGCCCATTAGACCTTGCAATACACCATCGATAATGAATGGAAATTTGATAAACATATTACTAGCGCCGACTAATTTCAAAGCTTTTACCAAATCAGCACGAACGTATACAGTTAGTTTTATTGTATTTGATATAATTGATACTGTTACGAGTAATACTATTACTGCAGCACCGACTATTGCCTTAAATAATAAATCATAATATTTTTCGATACGATTAATAAGTCGTCCCTGGAAATTGATTTCATCAACCCCATCAATTTGTCTGATACTATCGATAATTGGACTGATATCGACTGCCGTATTCTGCGTCCTGCTGATATTGACCACACAGCTAGCCGGCAAGGGATTGGCATCCAGAATTGTCAGGATATCCTCGCCAAATTGGCGTTTGAAAATCTGGGCCGCATTAGCTCTAACGATTGCTGTAGCAGATCTCACTCCTGGTATTTTTTGAATTTGTTCAGTCAATTGACGGGCTTGTTGATCCGTCACTTCTTGCTTGAAAAAAACCTCTATTTTGTATTTGGACCGCAAATAAATAATAAGTTTTTGAGAATTTTCGCCGATCGTGAATAACAAACCAATAAGATACAACGTCATAAAAATTGAAAATACTGACGTGAGTGTGGTGAGCTTAAAGCGCCACATATTTTTAAATCCTTCTCCCACAAGAAATAAAAACTTGTCCATTACGCCCGTAGTTTCCCTTCCTGAATCTGCACCATACGGTGTCCCCGATCGCGGATTAAGGTATAATTATGGGAGGCCATGAATACTGCTGTACCTTCACCATTGATTGTATCAAGCAATTCCAATAAATCATAAGCCGTGATCGGGTCAAGATTACCCGTAGGTTCATCGGCCAGGATAATTTCAGGTTGTTTTACCAAAGCTCTGGCGACGCAAGCCCGCTGCTGTTCTCCACCTGACAATTCTTCGGGATAATGGTCCTCTTTACCATATAATCCAACTTCATTCAACATTTCCGAAACAATTTCTTTAATCTCACTTCTTTTCATCCCCAAAACATGTAGCGGCAATGCGACATTTTGAAAAAGATCTCGGTCGGATAACAAATTATAACTTTGGAATATCATTCCTATATTTTTTCGAATTCGAGGAATATGACGATTTTTTAGGCGATTTGTATCAAATCCGTTAATCAGAACCCGACCCTTCTCCGGAAAAAGATCCATATAAATCAGGCGCATTAAGGTTGTTTTTCCCGATCCGGTTGGTCCGATTATGTAAGTGAACTCACCCCGTTCAATCTTTAAATTGACATCGGTAACGCCCACCCATTTTTTATAGGAATAAGAAACGTTTTCTAATGCGATCATTTATGAGGGTCTTAATTATCCGGATTGTAAGATATTTAGGTATGAATATACTGCTAAACCGCTTATCGGTTAAATATCCATATCATGGCACTAACATAGCCGCTTAAGAGAATGATTGCTGATAGACGCGGAATCGGCTGTCTCATTTTTGCAATGGGAAATAATACGATTCCGAAAACCAGCATCAGAGGTAGTTCAATTAAATTGATGCTTACATCAAATTCCAGCGGCTGGATTATTGAGACCACCCCAATAACCGATAGAATATTGAATAGATTTGATCCGATAATATTACCAATTGAGATTCCACTTTCTTTGCGGAAAGCAGCGACTACGGAGGTTGCAAGTTCTGGTAGTGAGGTGCCCAATGCAACAATTGTCATTCCGATAACCACTTCCGAAATTCCCAACAGAGTGGCCAGATCAACTGCACCATCCACAAAGAAATCCGCACCCAAGGTTAATCCTGCAATACCAAGTAATAGCAACAAAATGCTGCGAGATATAGTAATAGTGGTCTGTTGCGGTTTTTCCAGATCTTCCGGCGGGCGTTTGATATGCATCCAGGTATAGGCCAGTATTCCCGATAACAGGATAACTCCCTCCCACCTGGTAATCATACCGTTTAGACAAAAGCAGAAAAAAACTAGGGCAACCCCCAGGTAAATCCATAATTCCCTTGCTACGGCTCGGTAATGCACCGTAATTGGAAAAATAAACGAACTTAATCCCAGCACTAACCCAACATTGGCAATATTAGATCCGATAACATTACCAATTGCGATTGATTCCCGGTTATTTATAGTAGCAACCAGGCTCACCATCAATTCCGGCAGGGATGTACCAAAAGCTACCACGGTAAGTCCCACAACCAGCGGAGATATTCCCATCCTGCCAGCCAGGGTACTCCCGCCGCGCACCATCCATTCTGCTCCAAGATACAGGAAAAAGCCACCAATTAGCAGAAATATGATGCTGGTTATCATATACTATATAGATTGTGCTTATTGATATATTCCCACACCTGCTGGGTCACCATATAGCGAATTGTCTTATCTCCCTTCCAACGATTTCTGATCACAGTTGAAGAAATTTCAAACCGGGGAATATTGGCAAATCGAATACTTTCAAGCAACCAGGGTGGGATATCACTGGGGCGAAACCCGGGCCGGATCGCTACAATCACGCGACACTCACGGACCAACTCGCGAGGTTTTTTCCAATCGACAATACCGCCTAGCGTATCACTGCCAATCAGAAAATAAATGTCATTACTGCTTAACTTATACTCCACCTGCAATTCACGTACGGTATCAATCGAATAATTAATTCCTTGACGACGAATTTCGATATCAGAAATGCTAAAATGCGGGTTTTCGGCAACTGCTAGTTCGAGCATTTTAAGACGATGCTCAATATTAGATAGCTTTTTAAAGTTTTTATGAGGTGGACGGTACGCAGGAATAAAAATTATCTTGTCAAAGTGCTCTGCTTCAAATATCGTTTGGGCAATCAGAAGATGTCCGATATGCGGTGGATCGAAAGTTCCACCAAACAAGCAAAGTTTCATTTCGACCGTTTTTCCATTGTTTTTTTGGCATCGGCTATATATTTAGCTGCCTGATTAAATACAGATTCTGTTTTAATCAGTGCTCTATTGGTCTCAAGATATTCCTGGGCTTTTTCGATATTAAGATCGATACAATGCGCATGCACAATTTCCTGAAGCGACAATTCAAAATATTTGGTATCGTAATATTTGGAAGTTACTTCCAGGAAAGCACTGATAGCTGGTTCCGGCTCATCCATTTTAATATAGAGAATTCCGGTTTCATAGGCTTTGCGACCCAGTTTATCACGCAAATCACGATTGGCAATCAAAGCATCCGATCGGAATTCGGAATCAGGAAAATCATCCAGAAACTCCTGGATTTCTTCAATGGCCTTATAGGTGTAAGTCTGGTCGTTAAAATATTTGGGAGATTCGGCAATATAGCATTCACAGACACGATAACGGATTTGTTCCAGAAAGGTAGTAAAAGGCATACGCCGGATTATTCTTTGATATTCGGAAAGTGCCAGTAAATATTCCTTGTTCAGATAATAGGATTCGGCCAGATAAAAGGCAGCAGTATCACCCCATTCGGTGTGGGAACCGGCGATTACCGCCTGGTTCAGTTCTTCCTGAGCGCGCAAATATTTTTTCTTCGCTATTAGCGTCATCCCTTTTTTATAATTATCCTTGCCATCAAGATTTCCCGGATCAGGTTTATTGGAGGCGCATTGAAAATTCAATAACGTATATATTATCAATAAAAATATTAAAATCGACTTTTTGCCTGTTTGAGCAATATGATTAATAAGCATTAAAGAATCCAGTTTAGGGGAAGTTATTTTTAAAATCTGACTGATATTTCGATGCCGCCAATTCCATAATTAGAGCGTCGATCAAAAAGTAATCCGACATTTGCGTCCGTACTACGTTTTCTGGCGTTAGATTGGGCTGAATATACTGCTTCAATAGCGCTGAGAACATGGTTAAACATAATAACCGTTGTGGCATAACCGGCTATTTTCAACAGATCATTATTTTCATTGCGAAGATCAAGATACTCACTTTTGTTATCCGTCATCAAAATTATCTCTGTGCTATCACCGACTTGTTTCTCGGTTTCAATCCAATTAGCAACTCCATTAATATAAGCATCGTCCCAACCACCTACGAATTGATCATATTTTCCTATATTTTCGAAAAAATCCCGATCTCGTACAGGATGGATGAAAGGATCATATCCAATGTTTGTCAACACAGCCGAGGACATAAAGTTTCCACTGGAATCCATCAGCATTATCGCGTGTGTTGAAGTATAGACACTATAGGAAGTGTCACTGTCAAATAGATATTCATTCATTGCTGAGCTGTTGGCTACCCAATCTTTTACGGACCAATGCACGTTAGCAAATTCTTCATATTCCAATTGAATATCATCCGCTTTTTTGTTCAATGACCACCACCCGACAAACCCAGCTACTTCAATTCCGGCAAAGAGAGTGGTTTTCCACCAGGGCGCTTTGTTATAAAACTGACCCAACCCAGGTAACAACAAGGACATCAGCATAGGACGTGCCGGAAAAGATATTATTTCTTCAGGAGCTTGTTCAGCATTATCATCTGCGACATCCTGACTGTTAAAGGTTTGCATGAAATTGGCATGTATAGCTGACGTGAAACGCTCGTCATAATGAAATAATCCATCAGCTAATAAGAAATTTCCTAACAGGAAAATTACCAATGTAGCTATTTTTCTAAAACCCGAATAAAATACTGGCATAATAACGCGGCTCCTTTCCATAATGATATTTATTTCCCTGAACATCACGGTCAAATTTATCCAAACCATAGTGAACTTCTAAACCAATTGAGGTCGGATAGTTATAAAATGAAAATCCGTCGAACCTAATTTGCAGTCCGATCGATTTTTTTAGGTTGAAATTAGCTAATTCACCGCTCCAAGAATCACCAAACTGAGTAACAACTGCAAAAGCGGCATTATTCAGATTATACCACAGGATGGGATAATTACGTAAATATATAAATGGTATTCGTAAAACAACTTCTCCAATTGCCGAACGATTTCCTTCGATGCTATAAAAAGAATAACCCTGGATACCTGGAAGTCCACCACCAAAAAAATTGAAAAAAGAATCAGCTTCAGTATTTGACAACCAACCGCCCATAGCCTCAAATGACAACGTCCAGCGACGGGTGTGAGGTAGTTCCAAATGATAGTCGGTATCAAATTCGATCCGCATTAAATCATTATTTTTGAATTCCTCAACCAGAGTCCCAGCATCAGAGAGATTCAATCCATTGATAAATTTATTTTTCTCAAGGGTGACAGTAAGATTATAGGTGAAACCCTTGGAAGGATTAATATTACTATCCGCACGCCGTTTTAAAAGGTCACCACTCCAGGTAAAACCAAGATAATTTCCACGATAATAATCATAGGCAACACCAACTTCCAAGCCATCCGATGGAACTTCCTGCTTAACATAGGCACGATATCTCTGCCAGGTTAGAAAAATATCAATTGCATTAAATCCAAGCATTGGGAATCTTACCCCCCCGCGAAATAGGGTGAGCTGGAATCGTAAATTATCATTTACCGGTATTACTGAATAGTGACCTTCTTCATATTTATTACGCGTTAAGAAAAATATTTCAGTATAGATGGTTGGATAAAGTTTACTGAATTCAAATAGCAGCATTAAATCCAGGTCAGCAACGCGATTCACTGAGGCCTGACCAAAAACTGAAAGACGTTCCAGAACCTCAATTGAATAAAAATAAAATCCTGGTTTAAACGTGTTGTACTCCCACATCAATTTGGGTAAAATGAACATGGATGTAAAATTATCTACGTAGGGCACAGCGGGAGTAGTATTTAACTCCATAATCGGTTCGGTCAATGATTCGTTGCGTTGATAAAACTCCGGGCTATAACCGACAACTCCGAGATCCGTGAAAACCACAGAATCAATCAGGGCTATTTTGTAGCCCTGCTCACTATAGATGGTATATAATACTTTACCATCAGTCGAGACACTGGGGAGAAATGCGCCACCTAAAACATTAGTTATATAGCCTTGCTGATCCTTCTTTTCATCAATTAAATAAAGGTTATAAATACCACTCCGGTCATCTGAATAAATAATTGTACCGTTTGCCGATATTACGGCGTCACGTTCATCCCAGCGCGGGTCAGCCATAAAATCACCGATTGTTGAGTCTGCCAAATCGAGAAAAGCCAGATCACGAAAATGATTGACAGAATAATCAAAAATCAAGCGCTTGCCAGCATGGTCATAAAATAAGCCGTGCACCGACCTACGATCTTGGAAATCAGTCAGTTTTTCGATTGACCGATCTTTTAATTGGAGTAAATAAATATTCTGGTTGCCGTCATAAGATGATATATAGGCGATCGCACTATCTGCATCAACAAATACTGGAGAATAAGCGCGTGTATCTTTAGTTAATCGGGACTCGGTTTCAGTGACGAGATTATATTCATAAATATCAAAATAACTCGACCCATATCTATTTGGAAGCTTGCTACGCTTATTATAATAAATTACTTCACTGTTACTATTCCAGGTAGCAGCATGTTTTACTGAACTGCTGATTTTAATGTCAGAATCATCGGTAAAATCTTTTAAATATAAATTTGTCTGAGATTGATAATCATTGCCTTTATTGGATATGTAAACGAATTTATCGCCGGTTGGATTCCATACCGGAAACAGATTAGCACTTCCCTCACCGCAAATAATTTCACCTTCGTTCAGGTTTTCTCTGACGGATTCAGTAAGCAGAGAATAGCGATTCACCAATACTTGCTTAAAATCCTGAAATAGTTCCTGGCCGGAAATACCGATAACATTATAGATGGCGCGATTAATTGAAAATTGCAACGGATTTTTCAATTCCGACATCAGTTCACCCAATTTCTCCGGACCATATTTCCTGGCTATATATTTTGTGAGTGCATACCCGGAATTGTAGATCGATTCGTTGCCAACACCCTTTTTGCCAAATGTATTCATCTGGTTAAAGCTGAGCAGTTGATCGCTCAAAACGCGATCCCGGAGAATCATATCACGGTGAGTATCCCACAAATCCCAATTAGCATTTTCATACATATACTGGGCCGTTCCTTCCGCAAACCAGGGCGGTACCACTGTCCCGGGAATTGGATAACTGGCAATTCGATTTGGATAACCGTATAGAACGTCAGGACGTTTTTCGGATTCATATCCCATATACTGTAAATATGCCGCGGGAAATTTAATACCGGCTTTCATGGCAGCTTGCAATGAAACAATATGAGTGAATTCGTGGGTAATTACATTCTGCAGCCAACGGTGACTGCCTCGCAAACTAAAATCGACAGGAGTAGCCCAGATATATATTTTATTATCATAATAAAAAGCAATGCCGTTTGAAAAATCATCGGTATCAATAAATACGAGATCGGTTTTTTCCGCTGGTTCGTGGTTATATAACTTTGTAACATGCGGATAAATTGATTCGGCAACTGTGGCAC
>JABMPO010000104.1 GCA_013203015.1 Fidelibacterota bacterium | reverse complement strand
TTCTACAACTGCCGGGAAACTGCGCGTTTCGATCATTCCAAGTGCTTCTGCCATTTTACTTCCTCCAGTGTATTAAGAGTATATTTAAACCACTGATTACACAGATTTCACTGATTCTTCAATTGAATTGCAGGAAAACTGCGCGGTGGTTTCATTTTCAATTATCAAATCCAACCTGTCATGCTGAGCTTGTCGAAGTATGACTTGTATCTCACCCTTCGACGGGCTCAGGGTAACACTAATTATTATTTATCTTTTTCAACCCCGGTGATTTCTTCAATGCATTTGACTGCGGTGCGCCAGCCTACATCAATATCCTTTTCGGCGCCACCCAGGTAGATGCGGCCGAAACTACCGAAAGTCCGAACTTCGAGAATATTGATTTCCGCGGCCTTTTCCGCTTCATTAGCCGCCAAGGCGGCATAGGCAGCGGGCTGGACTTCCATAACGAACATCGTTTCGCCGGGAACGATCATATTACCGTGGCGCATCCGATTGATCAACTGAGTCTGATGATCATCGATGTGGCGAATTACCTGCTGGGAAAAAATTTTCGGCTTCCAGCGCTGCTCTTCCTTCAAGTCCAGAGCATCCAGAATAGCCTGTCCGGCCTGGCGTACATCGGCCTGGGATTCGGAATGGATTTCCAGCATCCCAAACAACCGTTCCACGATCTGCATCCCGGGGGTCACATCGGTAGATTTCAGGGCGATGTCGGTGATCCGGTTGATTTCGATCCCCGGGGAAATTTCCACATACAATGAAGCCATCCCAGCAATTGGTAAAAAACCCTTGGCCACCGTGCCGAGAAAGGCCGCATACTGGGGCTGGAGATTATCCAGAAAACAATAAGCGCGTAAATCGACCACTATTCTACTCCTTCAGCTTAATTTGAAATTGTTGTTTCTTGGGCACCCTTAACGATCCCAATACTGGCACTGGCGCCGATCCGGGTTGCCCCGGCTTCCACCATCTTGCGGGCGTCGTCATACGATCTGATACCACCAGCGGCTTTCACGCCCAGTCCTGCCCCTTGGACGACACGGCTCATGAGAGCCACATCCTCCGCGGTAGCGCCGCCGGGTCCAAAACCGGTGGAGGTTTTGACATAATTGGCACGGGCTTTTTTCGACAGCTCACAAGCTCGGACTTTTTCATCGTCGGTGAGCAACGCTGCCTCAATAATTACTTTACTGATGGCACTGCCGTCTTCGCAGGCTTCGCAGACCGCCCGGATATCCCGGTAAACCAAATCATCCTTACCACTTTTTAGAGCGCCGATATTGATAACCATATCGATTTCTTTTGCGCCATTACGGATTGCCTGACGAGTCTCCATGGCCTTAATCTCCGGAGAATGGGCTCCGGATGGAAAACCCACCACGGTACAGACTTTCACATCGGAACCGTCCAGTTCTTTGGCGGCCAGCTTCACATAACTGGGACTGATGCAAACCGTGGCAAAGTGGAATTCCCGGGCTTCGCCGCAAAGCTTTTTGATGTCAGCATCGGTGGCATCGGGCTTCAACACGGTGTGATCAATGCAGCGGGCAATATCCTCCGGGACGTTTTCGCAGCCGGTACCGTTGTGGTAGCCAACCCGTTCCACACCAAAATCCATGAATTTGCGTACTGCATCAGGTTGCTGAACCATCTGCTTGCCACGGATGTAATCAGCCTCCAGCGGTTGGGGTACACCGGAGGGTGACAGGGTGAGTCCGGCATTCGCCAGGAGCCGCTCGACTTCATCGGTAATCCGAACCAGATCCGATTCGGATATTCCGGTTTCAACAACCGGAATCGGTGGCGTCGATTGCGGTGCTGTAAATTCGATATCAGGTTGCTGTTCAATATCAGTAATCATCTGTACCCGTCGTAGATGTCGCTCAGCGGTGCATTCGCTGGTAATAAAAGTTTCCACAATTTGTTGCGCCAGAGCTGAGCCAATTAGTCCGGCACCAAGGGCCAAGACGCGGGCATCATTGTGTTCGCGGGCGTTTTTGGCAGTGGATACATCGTAGCACAGTGCGGCACGGACACCTAATACTTTGTTAGCGGTAATGGCGGAACCAATACCAGCCCCATCCACCATTATTCCAAAATCGGCTTCACCGTCAGCGACTTTACGGGCTACGGCCCGGGCGAACTCGGGATAATCCACCGCGGCGGTGCTATCGGTGCCGCAGTCAATGACCGTACAGCCACCACCTGAAAGAAATTCTTTCAATTGGTTTTTTAAGCCATATCCGCCGTGATCGGCACCCATGGCAATTTTAAGATTTTTTTTGTCTATCATGGTATTTTCAAATTTTAGTTAGCCATTAACCATTTAACAGCAATTTATTCGCGACAAATTCATCCGTAATAAGCGTATTGAAAAAATTACCCTGTAGTCCGGCGCGGATCGCTGCCAGCTTACGCTGACCACCGGCCACCGCGATTGAGCAGGGTTTTTTAGCCAGCTCTGTCAGATCTATTCCGATTGTACGCCGGTCCAGATCGGAAGAACAAATTTTCCCTTTACCATCGATAATCCGTGAACAAATATCGCCCACAGCCCCCCGTTTCAGCAAATCATTAACTTCATTATTTTCAAAATAATCTGCCCGTACCAGGACTGAATCCATGTCGAAAGAGCCAATTGTGAAAAAGGCCACCTGGGCTGAGCGGGCCAATTGTAACGTTCGGGCAATATTTTTATCGGATACAATCGCCGTTTTAACTGCCGGGCTGTCAACGATGGCGGGTAATGGCAGCAGATAAGGAATGGCCCCGCATTTCTCACCGATGGTCTGGGCTATTTCACTGGCGTGGGTGTCATATTCGGCCCGTGATATACCGCCGTTCAGCTGGACTACCGTCATGCCCTTAAATTTTTTAACCTGCACCTGGCCTGCCAAAGCCTGCATGGTGGTACCCCAAGATACACCAAGGGTCAGGCCATTTTCCAGCAGGTCATTCAGCAGTGATACCGCTGCCTGTCCCAGTCGGCGCTGGACCAAACGGTAATCACCGTCATCCGGAACGACAATGACTTGCTTGAGCTTGTATTTCTTTTGCAGCTGTGCTTCCAGACGCGTACCGGCAGCTTGGGGATCTTTGATTTTAATACTAACAATGCCCTGCTGTCGGGCGGCCTGGAGCAGTCGCGAGACACCGGGTCGGG
>JABMPO010000103.1 GCA_013203015.1 Fidelibacterota bacterium | reverse complement strand
GTTAGAATTGGAAGAATATCACCTTTATGACACTTCTATCCCTATCTTGGATTTTGATAAATCCTATGAATACGACGATGTAAAGGAAATCGTTATTAACTCTGTTGCGCCGCTTGGAAAAGATTATCAATCGAAATTGCGGTCTGCTTTTTCAGGAGGTTGGGTAGATGTATATGAGAATGAAGGCAAACGCGGCGGTGCTTATTCCGGTGGCGTGTATGGTGTACATCCCTACATGTTGTTGAATTATAGCGACACAATGGATGATATGTTTACTCTTGGCCATGAAATGGGTCATTCTATTCATACGATGTATGCCAATGAAACTCAACCATTCAATACTACCGGTTATACTCTTTTTGTAGCGGAAGTGTCGTCCACCATGGCCGAAGCTTTACTGCTGGATTATTTGTTGAAACAAGCTACTGATCCCAAGGAAAAGATAACTCTGTTATCACATGCGATTGATAATATTGCCGGAACATTTTACACCCAGGTCATGTTTGCCGATTTCGAATTACAGGCTCATAAGCTCGTGGAAGAGGGGCAACCAATCACTGCGGAAGTTCTAAATGGTATTTATGCCGATTTGCTTCAGCAATATTATGGCGATGACGTAACCCATGACGAACTGTACCACATCACCTGGGCACGCATTCCCCACTTCTTTTTCTACCCCTATTATGTCTATCAATATGCAACCTGTTTTGCTTCGTCGGCAAAATTGTTCAACGACATTACCGCCGGCAAGAAGAAAGCCCGGAAAAAAGCCATAAGCAAATATCTTGATTTGTTGAAAGCGGGCGGTAACGATTACCCAATGGAACAGCTTAAGAAAGCCGGAGTCGATTTAACGATGGAAGCTACTTTCCAGGCGGTTATCGATAATCTCGATGAACTGGTAACTAAGCTTGAAAAAGAGATCGCGAAATTATAACAGGCGATTGTTTACAATAAAAAACCCCCGAATAATTTTATTCGGGGGTTTTTTATTAATAAGAATAACTGGTTGAAAAATCTGGTCAACTTTTATGAATAAAGATATTACCGTTCGTCGTTTTAATTTTTATTAAATGCGTTCCATCACCGACTGTCCCGGTACCATAGATTACTTTCCTTGGTTCACGGAAAAATGATTTTTCCCATTCTTCGGATTCCTCTAAATTGATATTGTAATCGCTGGTGATTGAATATTTCCGGCGATGATTTTTGGTGTAAATCAATTCAATATCAAATTCCATATCAAGACCATCCGGGATTCTCAAATCGACATCACCCCCAAACGATGTTAACTGGACATGTCGTTCGCCTGATTTTGGATCACCAACCATTTGCACTTTAATATCGCCACCCATGGTGATGGCTTTAATCCAACCATCTATGGCGTCGATATCGATATCGCCGCCCATGGTTCTAGCATTTACAAATATATTTGCGGATTTAATATAAATATCGCCTCCCATGGTATGCACTTTTGCACCGAGTGATGCTTCTTTGACGTCGATATCACCACCCATGGTGGAGACGTTTACTTCTGTTCCGCTGGCATTGATATTGCCACCCATTGTAGAGGCTTTTACAGATTGATTATTGGAATGGATATCAATATTACCGCCCATGGTTGATGTTTCCAGGGTGCCTTTATCATTGGAGGTGACGTTTTTATAATAGACATTACCGCCCATAGTTTTTCCTTTAATATCTCCCACAACATCACGGATTGTGACCGATCCGCCCATGGTTTTTACCAAACCATCTACGTTTGAATTGCGCAGATCAATCTCGCCACCCATAGTAACGAAATGCATATATCCATTAAGCCGGACAAATTCCATATCGCCACCCATGGTCTCACCCTCAAATCTACCAGTTACATTAATAATCGTAAAATCACCACCCTTTGACTCCAGGTCGAGGTTAAAATGGTCGGGAACCATAATTTTAAACTCTATGTCGCAGTCCGAGCCCCAGTCACGATGATCGCAGTTGGCATCAACATAAACATCACCGGAGCGTAACGTGATGTCCAGATCAAGGTCTTCACAAGCCGCGCCCCGAAAAGTTGTGGTAACCAGCACGCGCTCTTTTTCCCAGCCGGTTACTGCCAGATCGCCGCCCACTTCAGTATCAACATAAAGAGTTTGATTTGGTTCAACTACAAATTCTTTTTCGATTATTTCGGCTTGTGATACGGCACTGATAATAATTGCCAGCAGAAGTACCGGGATTTTGCGCCACATGGTTTTATCCTCTTATTTTATTGATGAATTTAACATTGTTTTGGATATCGCGAATTATTTGCTTCTCAATTGCTTAAAATATAAATGGACTGAAAGCAAAGACGATCATGATAATTGGTATCAAAATCTCAAATAATTTTTTCATTGTTAACTCCTTTTCCAGTTATGACACACGGGTAAAGAAATGGTTGTCATTTTAGAGAATAAAAACCAGTTATAGATTATTCCAATTAGAAAAACAGCCCGTTATATATCGATGGTCATACCTTCCCGCGCAGATACGGTATTTCTGAAAACCGACCGACAATCCTTTTCGATCATTTTCAGGAAAGCATCATTATGCTCTGGATCGTGATGAAATAGAACCAGCCTTTCGACCTTGGCTAAATCAGCTACTTCAGCAGCTTGTTCCCAACTGCTGTGTCCCCAACCTTTTTTATCGTTCAATTCGGCGGGAGTATACTGGGCATCATGAATCAACAGATCACATTCAAAAGCCAGTTCGACTACTCGCTGGTCAATTTCGGGACCATGTTCAACATCAGTGCAATAGACAATGGATTTACCATCTTCCTCAATTCGATAGCCAAAAGCTCCGCCAGGATGATTCAACTCCGTTGCTTTCAGTTTAATACCACGCAGATCATTTACAGCATTGGGATCAGGTTGCCAAAAGTCAAACCGGGCACCCATTCCATGCAGCGGAATGGGGAAATATTCTTGTTCCATTTGAGCTGCAAAGATGGATTCCAGGCTTGCATTGGTATGATCTCGCCCACCAATAGAAATGGTGAAATGGCGGCGGCTATCGTAAGCTGGTTTGAAAAATGGGAAGCCCTGGATATGATCCCAATGGGTATGTGAAAGTCCTAAAACAATATCATCGAATTGTTGGTGCCCCTGTTCGATAAGGTCGTTACCCAACTTTCGGATACCTGTACCAGCGTCAATAATCGCAATTCGTCCGGTATTGAAAGTCAGTAGAATACAGGCTGTATTACCACCGAATTCGACATAATCCGGTTCCGGTACCGGAATAGATCCCCGTGTTCCATAAAAAGTGATTTTCATGCCACATCCTTAGTAATAATATAATCTAACCTACAATGAAATCAAGGAATAAGCAATAGGTAGCTATAAATTAAGTTAAAAGGGAAAATATCCCTTTTCAGATTGTCAATAATCCAATTTTGTTCTGAAGCATTTCTACTCCGTAGACTAACATTCAGAAGGCATCATTAACTCATTGATTTAAAATCTGATTTTGGGATTCATTATAACTGATTAAATACTATGCTGGAATATTTAGTAAGTGATTGATTATAACTATGATCACTTGAAGTTAGTCTGCTTGATTAAATAGGGGTTTGGGTTAAAATTAGGGAGGCGTAATTTTGCGGCCATGACTAACCGAAAATCTGATCGACAGAAAATATTTTTAATCGATGGCTACGCCATGTTATACCGGGCACATTTCGCCTTTATCCGCAATCCGCTTATAACCAGCTACGGTCTAAACACTAGTGCCCTTTTTGGATTTATTAATCAAGTATTCCGATTATTGAAAGCCGAAGAACCGGATTATCTGGTGGCTGTGTTTGATTCCAAGGAAAAGACGTTTCGTCATGAGCGTTACCCGGAGTATAAAGCCACCCGGGAAAAAATGCCGGACGAGCTGGTTGAGCAATTACCTCATTTGTGGAAATTGTTGGAGGCCATGAACATTGTTTCAGTAGCTCAGCCGGGTTTTGAGGCCGATGATATTATCGGTACGTTGGTAACACAGGCTCCTGAATATGACATGGATTCTTACATTGTCAGCGGCGATAAAGATTTCATGCAACTCGTAAATGATAAAGTGTTTTTATATACTACTCTTCGTCGTACTCAGGAAGTAATGATTTACGATCGGGCTGGAGTTGAAGAAAAATGGGGTGTTCCGCCCGACAAAATTATCGATCTATTAGGATTGATGGGTGATTCCTCTGATAATGTACCCGGAGTGCGCGGCGTTGGAGAGAAATCGGCGGTTAAACTCATTCGGCAGTTTGGATCACTGGAAAATGCCTTGGAAAATGCCGAACTGGTGACAAATAAACGCGTGCGAAACGGCTTGCTGGAATACAAAGAAGTAGCTTTATTAAGCCGTGAGCTGGTTACCATCGATGTTAATATGTCGCTGGCAGTAACCGTCCCGGAACTGAAACGAAAAGAATTTGATTTTGATGCAGTTGAAGACTTATTTCGATTGCTTGAGTTTACCGGCTTTAACCGACAACTGGATTCATTGCGTGGAAAGGAACCTGTCCCGGAAGTAGTCAAATCATACCATCAACTGCTTGATAATGAAGCTCTGGACGATTTTATTGCCAATATTCCCGCGGATAAAATATTATCAATTGATCTTGAAACCACCTCAGTTGACCCCATGCGGGCTGCCATAGTTGGTGTCAGTTTTTCCTTTGAGGTCGATGCCGGTTATTATATCCCAATTAATTATCTCAATAAAGTCAGCAATAATTTTGGCGCTGATGATCTGAATATAGTATTAGAGAAAATCAGACCAATTCTGGAAGACCCAACTATTAAAAAGACCGGTCAAAATATTAAATATGATTATCTGATTCTCCTACGTAATGGGATCAATGTCCAGGGGATTGTATTTGATACCATGATCGCAGCCCATTTGATCAAACCTGAATTGCGATCTTATAAATTGGACAACCTGAGTCTGGATTACTTGAATTATACCATGATCCCAATCACTGATTTGATCGGTAGTGGCAGAAATCAAATTACTTTTGATCAAGTCGATCTTTCTCAAGCAACCCGGTATGCCGCAGAGGATGCTGATATCGCCTGGCAGTTGACAACAATTTTTGAAAAAGAACTGCGGGATGCAAATCTATGGGATTATTATAATCGGATTGAAATACCATTATTACCGGTGCTAACCAGGATGGAACACAAAGGTGTCTTTGTCGACCGCTCGATTCTGGAAGAGATGTCAACTAACTTTGGCGACCGACTCATTGAATTAACCCGGAATATCCACAGTGTTGCCGGAACCGAATTCAATATTAATTCGACTCAGCAATTGGCTCAGATATTATTTGATATACTGAACTTGAAACCCGTAAAAAAACGATCTACAGCTGAAAATGTTCTGGAAGTTTTGAAGAATGAACACCCATTACCGGGGTTGATGCTTGAATATCGTAAACTAAACAAAATTAAATCCACTTATCTCGATGCTCTGGTTGAATTGATCCATCCCGAAACCGGTCGGATTCACACCACATTCAATCAAACCATTGCTGCCACTGGCAGGTTATCCAGTACCAACCCAAATTTCCAGAATATTCCCATCCGGCGCGAAGAAGGCCGAGAAATCCGCAAAGCCTTCCGAGCCGAGCAGCCCGGCTGGAAAATTCTGGCTGCGGATTACTCACAGATCGAACTGCGAATTATGGCCCATTTGAGTGGCGATCCGGAATTGACGGAAGCATTCAGGAATAATGAAGACATCCATGCTCGGACAGCCAGTCTGGTATTTAACGTGCCCATTGAGGATGTGTTACCGGAGATGCGGCGTACTGCTAAAATTGTCAATTTTGGAATAATGTACGGCGCGGGATCCTTCAGAATGAGCCAGGAACTTGGTGTGCCACGGGCAGAGGCGCAGGCGTTCATTGATCGCTATTTCCAGCGCTACTCCGGCATCCGGGATTATATTGATCGTACCCTCGAACAGGCTAGGAATGAGAAATATGTGAAAACGATTATGGGACGCCGTCGTCCTGTATGGGAAGCCGACAGCGACAACCGCATGCGTCGCGAAGCGGCCGAACGAATGGCGATCAACATGCCGATTCAAGGTACTGCTGCCGAGATGATCAAATTGGCGATGATCAACATTGACACACAGCTTTTGGCAAGGGGGATGCATGCCAAAATGCTTTTGCAGGTCCACGATGAATTGTTGTTCGAAACTCCCCGGGAAGAACTGGAAGATCTTACCAAAATTGTTAGCAGTGAAATGGAAAATGCCCTGCCGTTGGATGTACCAATCGTTGTAGATTGTGGGGTGGGCGACAACTGGTTTGAGGCTCATTAGCCAGGCGGTAAATGTTTGATTCTCCGAAAGCAGCTGAGCTTGGATTCAAAGTACCATTATCATTAATAAATTATTTTAGACAATCATAAATGGAAGCAAGTGTAACTCTTAAAAAAGTCGGAAAACTGGCTGGTGACCGCACAATTCTGGCCGGGATGTCATTTGGTGTGGAGCGTGGATCCCTGGTCGCAATCATCGGTGATAACGATTCGGGTAAATCAACATTATTACGGGTTCTGGCGGGTTTCGAAAAACCTGATTATGGCAATATCTATGTACATGGCTTGGACATGGTTAAACGTCGCGCTGAAACCTGCCGAATAATAGCCTATGTACCCCATGAGTCTGATTTTGATCCCTGGCTTACAATCGAACAAAATATTCGTTTTATTGGCTTGTTGCACAAAATACCCACCCATAAACTGGATCACAGAATTAGCGGTTATAGCGAACGCCTCGGTATTTCCGAATTCCTGGAGGAGAATACCGGCGGAATGTCACTTGGTATCCAGAAGCGGGCGTTGATTGTGCGGGCGCTGGTGCAAGAACCACAGGTCCTGGTAATTGATGAACCAACTGCATTCATGGATGCCGATGGTAGTCGAATGGTGTGGGAGTTGTTAATGGAAATGCATGGGGAACGCACTATTATTTATGCCAGCCAGAATCTTCGGGAAGTCGAACTGGCCAATGACCGCATTCTGGTTTTGCATCATGGGCATATGGCGCTGGATGGTACCCTGGAAAAATTATTGGCAACGACAAATAATTATCATCAGTTTCATATTGAATTTGAAAAATTGAATGATGACTTGTATCAGAAATTAGCTAATGTATCAACGGTGGTAAATCCCAGTCGGGTTGGGAATACATTTCATTTTTACGGCCGGTCACGGCGCGCATTTTTTCATGTCTTGAAAAAAGCCACCGACGCTGTGCAATTGGACTTTACTGTTGATACACTTGGTTTAAATGATTTGATGGACTCCAAATACGCTCGAAAGGGTATGGAATGATTTCCGCTTTCTTGAAACGCCGCTGGTGGTTGACACAAAACCGCATACTCACCACAATTTCATCAGCCTTAATAATCCCAATTATTCTCTATACAACTATAGTTTCGGTGTTGAATAATGTTATTGTTCATTCGATCGATGAAATACCATATGAACATTGGGCATTCCCTGGACTGATAATGATAATTGCCACAATTGGTTTGTTTCCGCTATTGTATCGTGACTTTTTCGACTTACGGATTCATCGCCATATTTTGCAACCGATTACCCTGGCGCCAGTGACTAAAATAGAGATTGTCTTCGGGATAGTAATAACGGCAATTATTGAGTCATTATCTTTTGTTATTATTGGTATGGCGGTATTGATAATTCTTATGCCCAATCCGCTGGTTTGGTATCAGTATCTGATAATCTTGATCTATGTCGTTTTGTATAATGGTGTAATCGCAAATGTTTTTGTAACTATCGGATTGGTAACCGATCGGGTGACCATGTATATGTTTGCAGTTTTAACATTTTTAATGTTCATATTATTCGGATCGGGGATTCTGGTTGAATTTGAATTTTATCCATCATCCTTGGGATCAATATTCGCCAATTTGCCAACCAGTGTTTTGATGCACGGATTACGATCCCTGTTGTTTTTCCAGCGCATTGACTGGTTCTCGCTAATTTATCCGCTGCTGATCGCAGTGGCCTGGTTTGGAGTAAATGGCCTATTGTTTAAATATAAATCCAAACAATGAAAGCTTATTTATCCGGCGCCATGGAATATGAACCCGATGAAGGGAAATCCTGGCGTGCTGAAATTGAATTATGGCTGGATCAGGAATTGGGGCACACGGTCTTTAATCCGGTGAGCGAAACCGAAAAATT
>JABMPO010000102.1 GCA_013203015.1 Fidelibacterota bacterium | reverse complement strand
TTGGGCATTGGGCACCATAAATGGTGGCGGAGAGGGTTGTTTATCATTTTCACAGCCGACATCACTAACGGAAGATGGCTCGGCAAATGTAGTTTTGCGTACGGCAGATTCATTATGGCTTATGGCTGGACAACATTACCAAGTTATAGCTACCTGTGAGGGTATCGAGAGTCGTAGTGAGCAAATAGGAATCATTAATGACCATCCCTTAAACTTGGTCGTAGACGATGACTACGACCGGGATCCGGAAGCCGATTTAAATACCGTCCAACTGGAAGTAACCGTATACGACAGGTTTGATTGGGCTCTGGAAGATGTTCTGGTTTACTGGTCGATAATCCAAGGAACAGGAGGCAGTTTGGAATTTGATTCCACTCTTACCGACCAGATCGTGGAGGGAAAAGCTATCAACACTTTAACTACAACAACCCAATCTGACATTACCTACAAAGTTCGCATATGGGTTGAAAATGTAGGCGGTTATACAGCGGCTACCAGTTTTGGTAAAGTTTTTCCCATTGAGGTACGAAATGATAAAGAAATCAGATCGTATAGCAAGCTGCGGAGGGAGTTGGTTGAATTTGCACCACTACCAATGCTTAATAGCAACCGGGCGGTATTTAGCCTTGATGATACCACCGACGTAATTACGGTCCTGCCGGGTGCTCCCACATTGATCACCTCGGAAAAGCCAGATACGGTTTATGTGGTACAGGGACAGTCTGATACGCTTGAGATTGAAGTGCATGATCAGTTTGGAAACCTGGTTTCAGATGGCAGTAGCGTGATCTGGAATCCTACACCAACCAGTGAATATTCCATTGATGATCAGGAAACTGTCACCACCGATGGCGAGGCTGAATTGGAACTGACTGTTAACAGCAACGCCCCCTGGTTAGCCCAGATTGATTTCGGTGTTCGGGTCGAGTCGGTGTTTGATGGTAATTTTGTTGAAAAACACTTTACTTACATTGTTGAAGATGTGATCGCCCCAGCCGCCGTAACAAATCCGGTAATCGATCCGGCCGTGTGGACGTCCACTAACAGTTTTGATTTGGTATGGGCTAACCCACCCGAACACTCCGGTGTGGCTGGTGCTCATTATGATGTTGACCAAACTACCAGTTACTATGTTACAATGCCGGATATTAATGGTGTACAAGGCGCCAGCGTCGATGCGCAGGGTGTCTCAAATATCCGACTATGGTTGGAAGACAATGCCGGTAATGAGGATGTGAATAACGCCGTTAACCTGGTAGCAAAGTGGGATAATGTAGCGCCTGAAGCATTTGATCTGGTTTATCCATCTCTTGATCAATGGTTGAGAATCAGCAATCCGGTCTTTGACTGGAACCCCACCACTGATGCTACTGCCGGCTTGTATCGTTACCGAGTTGTCCTGGATGGTGTGGATTACCCGGTTCCCCCGGCTCTTGACACCCTGGAATCCCCGATTGCTTTAACAGAATCAAGTCATACCCTTACGGTGTTTGCGGTAGATAGCGCCTTAAATGAGACGGGAGTTTCTATTGGAATTATATCTTTTAATGTGGATTACACAGACCCGGTCATAACCCACAACCAGGTTCTGGAAGGAACGGTCAACTCGCCATTGACAATTTCAGCCTCTTTCGCCGATCCCGCTTCCGGGGTAGCCCGCGCGGAATTGTTCTACCGTAAAGGTGGTGAAATGACCTGGCAGACACCAGTGGATATGAAAACATTGCCCTCTTATCAGATTGCCAGTTCGTTTGTAACCTCAACTGGTCTGGAATACTATCTTGAAGTCGAAGACGGAGCCGGCAATATCAACACGAAACCGGTTGATGGATTTTATTCGGTTGAGGTGACAATATCGGGCCAGGGACTGTCTTCAACAAAGAGATGGTCCACCGGTATTTCCAGTGGGACCAGTGTGGCCAACTATCAATTACTATCCTTCCCCGGTACAGCTGCTGACCGGACACCTAATGATATACTGGTGGATGACCTGGGCGCTTATGATTCTAAGAAATGGCGATTCTTCAGCTACGGGTCCGGTGATTGGATTGAGTTTGCCAATATTAATGCCATTGATCCCGGGAAGAGTTATTTCCTGATTGTTAAAGATGCTGGAATGAATATTTCCACTGGTCTGTCGCGCTCGGTAACCACCGACGAATTGTTTGAGATCAGTTTACCATTGGGCGAATGGGTCTTTATTGGTAATCCTTTCGATTTCGATATTCCGCTGGAAAATGTATTCGACCAGGATCAGGTTTCCATAAATGGAAACGGAAACTTCTACACCTGGGATGGTGAATGGGTAGCCGCTACCAAACTTGAACCGTGGTATGGATACATCTATAAATCCGCCAACGGAGGTCAATTGTTTATTGATCCACGGAAATCAAATGGTGGTATGGCAAAATTGCTGACAAATGAAATTGACGTACTGGAAGATGATGAGTGGCTGATTGATATATCGGCCAGCAATGGTCGTGTCAGGGATAATAGTAATCGGGTCGGTGTATTGCACCGGGCTGAAGACACCTACGATGCCAGGGACCATTTCGAGCCACCCATGCTGCCCGAGGGTGTCTCTCTGCGGATCGACAATCGCGACTGGCCGGATAACGGTGATATCTATACCACCGATATCAAGAAAGTGAATGCCGAAGGTAACTTCTGGGATTTCGAGGTTATCGCATCCGATGTAAATAATAATGTCAATCTGACCTTTGCCGGCATCGAAGATATTCCGGCTGACTTCGACATCTTCCTGATCGATAAATCGATTCGTACGGCCCAGAATCTGGGTGGTCAACCAGGATATTATTATGCCATTGGCGGCAGCAATACCAAACGCGAGTTTCGACTGGTAGCAGGTACCCGCGATTTTGTGAATGCCAACAACGCCAGTGTGGCTCTTTATCCGGATGCCTACAGCCTGAGCCAGAACTTCCCCAATCCTTTCAATCCCAAGACGACAATCCAGATATCCATTCAAGATGAAGCGATTGTCAATCTGGTGGTGTACAATCTGCTGGGTAAAGAAGTGGCAACCATAGTAAATAATGAATATCTGCCCGCCGGTTATTATAATTATATCTGGTCCAGCAGAAATCATTCTGGTCAGCGGGTCGCCAGTGGAATTTATTTCTATTCCACCAGAATTAAATCCCCATCCGGTCAGATGTTGCTGAACCAGACCAAGAAAATGATATTGGTTAAATAAACGATCTTTAAATATATAGTGAATGGCCAGGCACTTAATTAAGTGCCTGGCACATTATTATTAGACCCGACTGTGGTTATTTGGGTTAGTTATGTTAAATTTGAAACAACGATAATTAATAAAAATAATTAATGGGGCTTGCCGTGAAACAATCCGTCAGAAAATCACTGTTAACTTTAATTATTCCGCTCATTTTGATTTCTCAAATTGGTCTGGCGGCCGAGTTCGGCAAGATCACCCTGCCGCTTGGTAAAGTGGAAGTGCTTGTGGCCGGGTCTGAAAACTGGTCCAGGGCCATGCCCCGTCAAGCCCTCAATGTAAATGACCAGATTCGCACTGCCGTTAAATCCCGTTGTGAAATAACACTTACTGGTGGTGGGATAGTGCGGATTGGCGAAAATTCGGAATTGGTATTGACGGCAGCCAACGTCAAGCCCATGACCAAGGAATTCAACGCCACCTTAAAAAAAGGCAATGCCTGGGTGTCCGCCAAAGCGGCTTTTGGTGAAAAGAAGAATGTATCGATTCGCACCCCAACGGCCGTTGCGGCTATTCGTGGAACGGTCTATCGCACCAGCGCCGGCGAAGATGAAAGTTCAGTGTTGGTTTATGAGGGGAAAGTTGATGTTAACCAACCCACCAATCTGGATGCCGAAGCGGATCAGGAAAAATCAACCGGCAAGCCTAAGTTCAAATTAGGTCCAGTGACCGAAGTACTAGCCCCCACTGAAGTAGCCGGCCCCTACGAGGTCAGTCTGGAAGAATGGATTACCCTGGTTGAGGGAATGCAGATCAATGTCCGTAAAGATGGAAAATATAATATGTTCAAATTCGATCAGGTCACGGATGCTGGCGATGAATTTGTCCAATGGAACAAAGAACTGGACGGCGAGGAATAAGGTTAAACTTAACTGTAAAAAGGGGGCATTATGCCTGACTGGTTGAAGCGCACGGGCATCGGTGCCCTGATTGGTCTAATTGCCGGCTTGGTGATCGCCATCGGTACCAACCTGGATGGATTCTTCCTTAAAACTGTCTTAGACGGTTATGAATTCCGTTCCTACGATTCTCGCATGAAAGCCAAAGTGGCTAACAGTGAAGAAGCTTCCATTGATGATATTGTGATCATAGATATCGATCTCAGCTCGGTAGAAGGCCTGGGTAATTATAAGGACTGGCCCCATGCCTACCATGGCCAGTTGATCGATGTGGTGACTTCCGGTAATCCCAAGGCCATACTGTTTGATATTATTTTCGATGCAGAAAACTCCTTCAATTTTGATTTGGTAAACGCCTTGGTTTCTGAGAACCCACCAGCAACTGAAGATCTTTCAGCGGCTACCGAACAGTTCCTAATCTCCAACGATCCCGCAAGATTTGTCGAATCTACTGCCGCCAGTAATAAGGCCTACCACGCTCTGGTTTTTGAGGCTGCCGACACCAGTACATTTTTATATCCCATGGACAGTGAACCGGAAGGTTATGCTTATGAGCAGCATATTCTCGATCTGCCGATTGAACAAGCTCAACACCTACCCCGGGCGGATCGCATTGGAAATACCCATTTGGAACTGTTATCCGCCGCCCAGCGGGCCGGCAGCGCTAATTTCCCCCAGGACGAAGATGGCATAATTCGACGGGCGCCTACCGCAATCTTTTTTGAGGGTCCTCAACATGTTTACCCATCGCTGGTAATGGCGGCGGCCATGGATATCCTTGATGTTCCTGCGGATGGTTTCTCCTATGATTTCGACAAATTGATCCTGACCCTGACCAACCGCACCGGCGAAATTGTTCGGGAGCTGCCCATCGATGCACAGGGGCGTGTTTTTGTTAATTATTACGGATTTTTTAAGACCTTTTATTATTTACCCTATATGTACTGCTTCGATCCTGAGATGCTTCCGCCGGAATATTGGCAGGATCGGGTCGCGATTGTTGGCTCATCGCTGCCGGGTCTGATGGATTTACGGAATACACCGGTTCAGGAAACCTTTGCCGGGGTTGAGATCCATGCCACCGTAATGCACAGTATCCTGAATGATGAATTTATCCGACTGGTCAGTAAACAGGCCAATTTCTGGGTTATAGTGATTACTTGTCTCCTGGTTGGTATTCTGGTTTCACTGATTATAGCACAACCGATCCTGGCCATGCTGGTACCGGTGTTTGTATTAGTTGGCTGGATTATTTTTGCTTACAGCCGTTTCCTGGTTGACTTAGCCGTATGGGAAATCGTTCGTCCGATACTGGCTGTTGGAACCACTTACCTGGGTGTTTTCCTGTATAATTTTCTGGTATCCGAAAAGGACAAGCGATTTTTGAAGTCTACTTTCAGTACCTATATTTCACCGGAACTGATCGATCAGATGTATGAATCCAAGCAGGAGCCCAAACTAGGTGGTGATGCCGGTTATCACACTGCCTTTTTCTCCGATATCCAGAGCTTTTCTTCGTTTTCTGAAGTGCTGGAACCAACGAAGATGGTCAGCCTGATGAATGAGTATTTAACTGAGATGACCACCGTATTACTCAATCGCCAGGGCACTCTTGATAAATATATTGGCGATTCAATTGTTGCTTTCTATGGTTCCCCCATGCCGGTTGAAGATCATGAATACCAGGCTTGTATGACCGCGCTTGAGATGGAGCAGGAGCTGGCTGTTTTACGTGCCAAGTGGAAGTCGGAAGAAGGCTGGCCGGAAATTGTCCACAATATGCAGCACCGCATTGGGTTAGGATCGGGTGATATTGTAACCGGCAATATGGGCTCGACAATGCGGATGAATTACACCATGATGGGTGATACGGTTAATATTGCCTCGCGGTTAGAGGCTTCTGCGAAACAATACGGTGTGTATATCCAGGTCTTGGATACAACTTATGCGGCGGTAAAGGATAGATTTGAATGGCGTTTTCTCGATTATGTACGGGTTAAAGGTAAAAACGTACCGGTAAAAGTTTATGAGCTATTATCTAAAAAAGATAAGCTGGACCCGAATCTCGCAGCGGCGGTAGCCGCTTTTCATGAAGGGCAGGCATTATATCTTGACCAGGATTGGAAAAAAGCAATCAAGGTTTTTAAAGCAGCCGAAGCTCTGGAAATAATGTTCCCCGGTCGAAATACAAACCCCTCCGCAATCTATATTTCCCGTTGTGAGCACCTGAAGAAATCCCCCCCCGGTAAAGACTGGGATGGAACCTGGACCCTTACTAGCAAATAGGTTTACAGGTCCAGCAAACCAAGTTTGTGTTTACGGATAATTGTCCGAAACATTTCTATCATATCTTCGAAACCCATCTCGTCAGATACGATCTGTAGATCATCCCACATTTGATCATCGATGAAATCTTCGTCACCAATGGTCTCGGTCAAAAAATCGTCTAATTTAATTCGGTTTTGACCACGTGGTGTGGATTTACCCAATTCCCAGTTGACAACCGTCGGTAGACTAACACCAAGCTTTTCAGCTAATCCTTTTTGAGTTAAGCCCAGTTCCCGTCTTACCTGCTTTAGATCATTACCAATTAACATAGTACTTCTCCTGAAAATATTAGAGTAAACGTAGTATTTCTTAGAAAAATTATCAATACTTATTTATAAGGATAAACTATTTGGGATGATAATTATCAGTGAACATAAAAGTTATAAGATATTGCTATATTTTTTATTGATTCAAATGATAGAAATACCCGGCTTGATTAAGATTTAACAGCAAGCGAAATTCCGACCCCTGTGTAGAGCCATGAAAAATCAATCTCATATTAAAACTGTCAGTTTTCACACTCTGGGCTGCAAGCTGAATCAGTCGGAGACAGACGCTATCGCGGCGGATTTCAAGCACAATGGTTTCGAGATCGTGCCGTTCCGGTCGACAGCGGACTTAACTGTGATTAATACTTGTACCGTTACTAATGAGGCTGATAGCAAAAGTCGCCAGATAATCAGAAACGCCATCAAATCATCACCACAGGGTAGAATTGTTGCCATGGGCTGCTATGCCCAGATAAATCCGGAGGATTTGTCGGCCATTAATGGTATCGATATGGTTCTGGGCACCAACGAAAAATATCGCCTTTTGGAATATATTACCCAGCTGGAGACAAAAGTTGTAGACAAACCACTGGTTTATGTGAATGAATCAGGAGATATTGAAAATTACCGGGAATCAGAATTCATTTCCGCCACCGGACGAACCCGAGCCTATCTGAAAATTCAGGAAGGCTGCGATTATTTTTGTTCTTATTGCATAATCCCCTTTGCCCGGGGGAAAGCCCGCAGTCGCCAAATAGTTGAATGCCTGGCTGAAGCCAAGAGTCTTGTAGATCGGGGCTATCGGGAGCTGGTTCTCACCGGGATTAATATTGGTACCTGGCAGGATGGTAGTAATAAACTGGTGGATTTACTGGATAGCCTCAGCATTATTCCGGGATTGGACAGGATAAGAATTAGTTCAATCGAGCCCAACACAATATCTGACGACATATTGCATTTGTTGGCTGATCGCCCAACGATCTGTCCCCATTTGCACATCCCGTTACAAAGCGGCTCACCAGAAGTTCTCAATCGCATGCGGCGTAAATACCAATTGACTGAATATTTCGATTTGGCAGATCGTATCGGAAACATAGTCCCCGATGTTGCCTGGGGGACAGATTTGATCGTTGGTTTTCCAGGGGAGACGGAAGCGGAATTTGCCGAAACATTAGCAGTTGTTGAGCAGCTTCCATTTTCATACCTGCACATTTTCAGGTATTCTGAGCGTGATGGTACGATTGCAGCCAAGCTTCCGAATCGGGTTGATTTTCATGTTAAAAAGAAACGGGCTTCGATCCTGCGCGAAATGGGCGCAAAAAAGAAACAGGTGTACAATCGACGTTTTCTAAACACAGTCCAACCGGTGCTTTTTGAGATGGTTGGAAAAGACGATCTGGTTTCCGGAATGACGCCCAACTATATCCGGGTCAAAATAGCGGGAGATGAGTCTTTCAAAAACAAAATCTGTCAGGTACATCTGACCAAAGATTGTAGCAATTACCTGATTGGTGAAATTTCAGAACAACCATGATTCGCCTCGAAGGAATAGCAAAAGAATTTCCGGATAAAGTTCTGTTTAATAACACGGGACTGGTCATAAAACCCGGGATGCGCATCGGCTTAGTCGGACCCAACGGATCAGGGAAAACCACCCTTTTGCGGCTGATGCTGGGCTACGAAACTCCCGACAATGGCAATGTGCTAGTTGACAAAGGAACCGTGATCGGTTATTTGCCGCAGGATATTATTCCCGGTTCCCGGCGTTCAATCCTTGAAGAAGTCATGAAGTCATATCCGGAGGTGGCGGAACTGGAGGAAAAAATCTATTCCGCCTCTCAACAATTAGCTGAAGAACCCCATAACCAGAGAATATTAAGCCGATTAAGCCAATTGCAGGAAAATTATGAGCGGCTCGAAGGCTGGTCGCTGGAAGACCGGGCTGGCCGGATTTTAAGCGGCCTTGGTTTCCAAACAACAGATTTTCACCGATTATTGGAAGAATTCAGTGGTGGCTGGCGCATGCGGGTCGCCCTGGCTGGTATTCTACTGCTCCAACCGGACATGCTTTTTCTAGACGAGCCTACTAATCATCTGGACCTTGATGCCACTATCTGGTTAGAAGCTTTTCTGGCAAACTGGAAGGGCGGGCTGATTATGATTAGTCATGACCGCACATTTCTCGATACATCGGTTACTCATATTGTTGAGCTGGACCAGGCAGCAATAAATTTGTATAAAGGAATTTTTTCTTCATTTATAGAGCAGAAAAAATTGCGGCGTGACCAGCAGGAAGCGGCTTTCCGAAATCAACAACGGAAAATTGCTTCGACCGAAAGATTCATTGAACGATTTCGTTACAAGAATACTAAAGCCAGCCAGGTTCAAAGTCGTGTTAAACAACTGGGAAAAATGGAATTGGTGGATGCGCCGACCACTGATAAGCCTCACTTTCGGTTGACAATTCCGCAACCAGGTCGCGCCCCGTTGAAAGTAGCGCAATTTAAAGAAGCACGCAAGCAATACGGTGATCTGGTGGTATATCCCCGGCTGAATCTGACGATTGAACGGGGGCAGAAGATCGGGTTGGTGGGCTATAATGGAGCTGGTAAGTCCACCCTGCTAAAAATGCTGGCTGAAGAAACCAGTTTATCCGATGGCAGCCTGGAGTTTGGGGACGGCGTGGAAAAAGCCTATTTTGCTCAGCATCAACTGGAAATACTTGACCCTCAAAAAACTGTTTATGAAACTATTGAATTAGTTGCCGGTGGCTGGTCAATTTCTCAGATTCGGGGTTATCTCGGTGGCTTCCTATTCTCTGGTGACTCAGTTGAAAAGCTGGTAAAAGTATTGTCTGGTGGTGAAAAATCCCGGTTGGCCTTAGCTCGCATGTTGGTGGAGCCGTCGCATCTGCTGCTTTTGGATGAACCAACCAATCACTTGGATATGATTTCACGGGATGTTGTCGAGCGGGTTTTGGCCGAATTCCAGGGGACATTGGTTTGTATTTCGCACGATCGTCATTTCCTGAATACGGTAACAAATATGACGATCGATATCGGCAATGGCAAGCTTATCGTATATACGGGTAATTATGAATACTATAGCTGGAAATCTAGCCAACAGGAAGACGGTAGTAATGGGAAATTGAAAAAGGGGGTTGTGGAATCTGCTGGCAAAGACGCTCGAATACTAGCCCGCAAAGAGCAAAAGCGGCTCGAAAACGAACGTAAAAAACTAACCCGTGAAACCAATAAACTGGAATCGGACCTGGAAAACCAGACGAATATTATTAATGATCCGGCTAACGCCAGTGATTATATAAAAATCCAGCAGGCTATGACTGCTCAGGAAGAGCTTGAGACTGCTTATCTTAAATTGTTGGACCGATTGGGAAAAATCGAAGGCACAATCAAGTAAGTTATAACCGCCGGTGACATTTGTATTATTGTTTGTAAAACACATTGTTTGAGATAAGCAGCCATCTTCAGCTGTGTATCGAAATTAAAAACGTGATTTAATGAACGGCAGTAAATGGCCACATGACTGGAATCAGAAATATTGCCGTGACCCATAAAATTAATGCTAGGGGGATTCCAATCTTCATATAATCAGTGAATTTGTAGCCTCCGGGGCCATAAACCATTAAGTTGGTTTGATAGCCTACCGGAGTAGCGAATGAAGCCGAAGCGGCAAAGCAGATAGCAAAAATAAACGGTCGCGGCATTAAGCCCAATTGAGCGGCTGCGTTGATTGCGATTGGTACCATTATTATTGCGGCTGCCGCGTTCGATGAAACTTCGGTTAATATGGCGGTAATCAGGTATAAAATCGCAAGCAGGATATAGCCCTTAATTGAATCGGGCGCATTGGCCACGAGATTGGAAATATTACTACCGATCCAGTCGGCAGTTCCGCTGGTTTGAATGGCCAACCCCAGGGGAATCAACGCTGCAATCAACACTAACACCGGCCAGTGGATTGAATGATAAACCTCACTGGGTGTCATCACTCTGACAACCAGTAAAATTACGACAGCCAGTAAACTATTTTTAATTATTGGTGATATTCCCAGTGCGGCAAATATTACCGCTGCCAGCAATACTAAAATGCTCAGCCACCAGAAACGGTGCCGCTTGAGTTTGGTAGCAATTTCCTGTAATACAATGAAGTCGCCGGTGGCGGCCATTTCCTGGATTTTTTCCCGCGGACCGTAAACCAGCAGAGTATCGTAAGCCTTCAAAATAATATGGGCGACTTTACTGCGTAAGATTGTTCCTTCTCGGCGGATGGCCAACACAAATGCCCCGAAATGACGGCGAAAATTGGATTCCATGACACTGCGTCCCACCAATTCGGATTGATCGGTCATCAAGCATTCCACCAGCACATTGTCTTTCTGGGTCAACTCAAAATGAGTCAGTTTTTCATCGGTCAGCAGTGTTACTTTCTCAATTTTTTTCAACCGCAGCAGATTCTCGACTGATCCCCGGACAAATAGAATATCGTTGGGTTGCAGAATAGCATCCCTGATTTGAGCAGATAATCGTACATTGTCGCGCAGGATGTCCAGCACAACAACATCATAATTTTGGCTTATTCCCCGCTCCAGGCAGGATTTACCGGCTAGGTTGGAGTCCTCGGTAATTTTTATCTCAGTCAGGTAATTACCCATATGGTAATTCTGGGTAAGGCTATTTGTGACGGTGCGTGACGGTAACATACGATAACCGACCAATGCAATATAAGTCATGCCAACCAACAGAATTATTATTCCATAACGGGTGAATTCGAACATTCCCAGAGCGGATTCCATAGAAGACTCAACCATCATGGAATTTACCAGCAGATTAGTGGATGTACCCACCAGGGTCAATGTGCCACCCATGATGGCGGCGTAGCTGAGTGGAATCAGTATTTTTGACGGGCTGATTGAATATTTCTGAGCCATTCTAATGGCAATTGGAATGAATATAGCTACCACTGCTGTATTGTTGATTAATGCCGATAGGATAGCGATCGAAAATAAAAAGACAAACAGGCCCAGCCAAGTTGATCGCTTGGCCAGTTTATTCAATGTGATAACGAAATATTCTAAAACCCCGGTTTTCTGTAGGGCATAACTTAAGGCAAACAGTAAAGCGATTGTGATAACCGCAGTATTCGAGAAACCAGAAAAAGCTTCTTCCGGTTTCAGTATACCGGATAAAAGCAACAGCCCCAGACTTACCAAAGCAGCAATCTCAATTGGCACCAACTCAGTAGCAAATAATACTACGGTAATTGCAATTATTAATAGGACTATGGCTATTTCGAAAGTCATACTGAAAAGTCTTTTACTGTTCCATAATGGTGAAATCCAGCTCCGAACCCAAAACACTATGTGGAATCATGTAAATCAGGAACAGGATAATGCTTGCTGCCAGCACCCATCCTGGATTATGCCTATTACCCCGGTTCTTCCAAATTGCCAATCCCCAGGCCAAAAATGCGACAATTGTCTTATTATCCGTTAAGTCGTGCCCCCAGGGCCAACCGGTCCAGAACGCACCAAATGCAAATTTTTGTACAATTGGTCCCAAAATTAATCCACCAGCTAACAAAAGTCCCGCTGTCCAAAGAGCATATTTATATAGATTTTCACCGCGGGCAAGAGCTTGTAAGCCACTCCTGTTTGAAATCAGCATCGCAAAAAACATAAAGAAAATATGCGGAATGAGAACATAAGCTGGAACCGCTCCTTTGAATCGGATCAGAATCGGTTCCCGGTGAAGTTCATGGCGAATACCACCAGCATCGATCAAATAGAGACGGTACATAATTTTTCCGGCCGGGGGCTGGTGCGGTAAGGTTGCAACCAATGATCCTCCGTTCTGTTCCATCGCGCGGGTAGTCCAGTCATCATTACTTCGAAATCGTCGAAAATCATAGGTACCAGTAATAGTTTCATTATCAACCGGAATGATTATCCGGGCGTCAATTCCAGTATTATGAGACCGTAATAGCTTGTAGCTGATAGTCGTATCGTTGATCTGTACCTCCCCTTTGATTGGGTAAGTAGGACCGGTTGTTTTCTGGTAGACAGCCGAAGACACTGTTATTACTATGGCAATAAGCCAGAGTGTGATGTTTTGGTATTTATTCATTTTGTCAATCTTAAAAATTGAAACTTTACGGTTAAATTATTTTATCCCCGCCTATCCTGACAGGCTAATTTCGATGGATTTAGGGGTAAAAACAAATATTATCCCGATCCGGGTGTACGTTAAATTGTATAATTTTATGGTCGTTAATACGATAAAACATAAGTTGAGAAATTATTGTTATTATTGTAAACTCGCCTGCTGTTTACAGGTACAATTTTTAATATTGGATTTTGTGCCGGTTTTACCAATACCATTTATGGTTAAGCGCCACTAAGGGAGGTGATTTCATGGTGGAAGTGACGGTCAGAAAAGACGAACCGCTGGAACGGGCTTTGCGCCGCTTCAAAAAGAAGTGGGAGCGCGCTGGCGTACTGCGCACGCTTAAGTCCAAATCGTTTTATATTAAGCCCAGCGATGAAAAACGCGCTAAGCGGAAAAAGACCGCCCGCCGCCTTGCCCGAATGGCGCGCTATTATAAATAAGCGACATTTGTGTTAAAGCAGAAAAGGTCTGGGATTATTCCTGGACCTTTTTTTATGTCCGGGATTCAATTTTGTAATTATTTTCAACTATTAGAAAAGGGTCTTATCAATGCTGATTCGCAGTATTTCTGGTGTTAGGGGATTGGTCGCCAGTCATTTGACACCGGCCATTGTCCAAGTTTATGCTCGAGCTGTCAACGATCTGTTACCTGCCGGCGAAATTGTGCTGGGTCGTGATAGCCGTCCATCGGGAGTAGCGCTTACAAATGCCATTGCCGAGGAATTAACTGCCTTGGGCCGAGATGTGGTCGATTGCGGAATCGTCCCTACTCCTACAGTTCAGTTTGTTACCGAACAATCCATCGCGATCGGTGGAATTGTTGTTACTGCCAGCCATAACCCGATTGAGTGGAACGGCTTGAAATTTGTCCGGGCTGATGGCACTTTTTTTCTGCCGGACGAATGTAAACAATTATTTAATCACGTGGATGCCGGCTGTGATACCATTCATAT
>JABMPO010000101.1 GCA_013203015.1 Fidelibacterota bacterium | reverse complement strand
TTTTGGGTCATTGAACTAGTGGCGCTAATTACAGCATATAATTTGTGACGATTTTAATTAAACTACTGATTCTTATTTCTTGTTCGTCAGATATTCTAATCCTAATTTTCCCTGCTATTTTTGAAATGAAAGACGATGTTTGATCAGCTTAGTGACCAATTTGATACGGTTTTACGAAACCTACGCGGACTGGGGAAAATCACAGACGCCAATATCCAGCAAACAGCCCGGGAAATCAGGCGAGTGTTGTTGGAAGCCGATGTAAACTTTACAGTTGCGAGGAGTTTTGTAGAGCGGGTAAAAGAGAAAGCTCAAGGAACAAAGGTTCTTAAATCAATCAAACCCGGTGAACAATTTATAAAAATTATCCGGGATGAGCTGGTCGAGTTGATGGGTGCGGAAACTGCTCCAATTAATTTTTCTGCCAAACCGCCGACGGTGATTTTATTAGCTGGTCTCCAAGGTAGCGGAAAAACTACAACGGCTGCCAAGATAGCACATTTTTTGAAAAATCAGGGAAAACGCCCTTGTCTGGTGGCGGCGGACATCTATCGTCCAGCAGCTACACATCAGCTCGAGATTCTTGGACAGCAGATTTCAGTTCCCGTGTTTAGCGGAGACCAAAAATCTGCCACTAGAATTTGTAACGAAGGTGTTGAATACGGACGCAGTAATAATCACGATATCGTGATCTTGGATACTGCCGGTCGCCTGCACGTTGACAGCAGCATGATGGATGAAATTAAATCAATTGCGCGGGATGTACAGCCACACGAAATTCTGTTTGTGGTTGATGGGATGACAGGGCAAGATGCTGTAAATTCAGCAGCGGCTTTTTCAAAAACGTTGGAATTGACCGGGACTATCCTGACAAAACTTGATGGTGACGCCCGCGGTGGTGCCGCCATTTCAATTTCCAATGTCACTCAAAAACCAGTAAAATTTATTGGTGTTTCAGAGAAAATGGGTGGCCTGGAGGTTTTTGACCCAGGCCGGATTGTAAATCGCATTCTTGGTTTTGGGGATGTGGTTTCGTTAGTTGAAAGAGTTCAGCAATCAGTTGATGAAAATCAAGCTGAAATGCTGGAAAAAAAGATTTTTGATAATAAATTTGACCTGGAAGATTTCAGGGATCAACTTAAACAAGTACAGAAAATGGGATCTCTGAAACAAATTTTGGGAATGATGCCTGGCATCAATCGCAAAATGATGAAAATTTTTCAGGTTGATGATCGTCAACTGGTTTGGACCGAGGCCATAGTCAATTCCATGACTCCGGCCGAACGATCCAATCCCCAGATTATCAATGGGAGCAGACGACAAAGAATTGCGCGTGGATCAGGTAGAACTGTGCAAGAAATAAACCAGTTATTAAAACAGTTTTCCCAGATGCGGAAAATGATGAAGCGACTAAGTAAATCCAATTTGCAAAATCAATTTGCAAGTGGAAAAGTTTTTGGAATTAATTAAGGAGATTTTTAGGTTGTCAACAAAAATCAGATTAAAACGGATCGGACGCAGAAACAGACCTTTTTATCGGATAGTCGTGATTGATTCACGCAAGCGTCGTGATGGTGCCGCAATCGAGGAATTAGGTTGGTATAATCCAATTGATAGTAAAAATTCTTATAAAATCAGCGAAGAAAGAATATACCATTGGCTTGGTTTAGGTGCGCAAGTAAGCGATACGATTCACAGCATACTGCAAAAATCCGGAATCGCTTTTAAGTGGCACTTGAAACAACAGGGTCTGGACGAAAAAGCCGTGGAAAAAGAATTGCAGAAATGGCAGTTGAAGCAAGCTGAAAAGGCCAAGCAGGAAGTAGTTAAAAAACCGCAGCCGGTTGAAAAAGTCGAAGAAAAAATCGTTGAAGAAGCAACAATTGCAGTTGTAGCTGAACCGGTAGCAGATACGGAAAAATCTTCAGAAGAAACGCCCGCTGATAAGGCGGAGGCATCTGCGGAAGAATCACCCGTTGACGATGACCAGAATTCCTCGGTTGAAGCAGCGACTGAAGAGGTAAAAATTGCAGAGGTAGCTGAACCGGTAGCGGATAAAGAAAAAACTTCAGAAAAAACGCCCGATGATAAGGCGAAGGCATCTGCGGAAGCATCACCCGTTGATGATGACCAGAATTCTTCGGCTGAAAAAGCCGACCAGGAACAACAGGCGGGGGAGGGTCAGTCGAAATAATCTGAACTGAAATCAGGTATTTTGATAGAAGAAAATACTCCTGTCGCTGATAAGTATGAACGATAGCATATCCCAGTAATTCAACAGTGGAGAGAACGATGCAGGAGTTTATTGAAAATGTGGTTAAACACCTGGTGGATAAGCCGGATGAGGTCAAGGTTAATTCTGTGGAAACCGAACAACGGGTTATCTACGAATTAGTTGTTGGTGTTGGTGATTACGGAAAAGTAATCGGCAAGAGTGGCCGCAATATCTCTGCCCTTAGAACATTGGTTTTCGCGATTAATGCAAAACAGGGTGGGAAGCGCGCTCGCCTCGATGTAATTGACCAATAATTGGTAATCTAAATGGAACGATTGTTTGCCATAGCAAAAATTACCCGTGCTACCGGACTTACCGGTGATGTCGGCCTGCGTCCGTTGACCAGATATTTTGAAGAATATGTTGGAGATCACCCCCTGTATCTGGGTTTTTCAACAGATCTGGCACGTGAAATTGAACTTAATAACGTTATTGGTGTTGGTAAAAAAGTTCGTTTCCATTTTAATGGTGTTGATACCAGGGACGATGCCGAAGCTCTGATTGGTCAAATACTTTTTGTCAATGTTCCGGACGATGATTTTATCAATTTGTCTTCAGATGATCTCCTGGGCTGTACTGTGGTAACAAATACGGGTAAGATCATTGGTGAATTGGTGGACATTTTAATGATGCCGGCCAACGATGTTTATGTCATTGACAATGGATCAAAAGAAATATTAATTCCGGTGGTACCGGAAATTGTGAACGGTATCAGTGAAATTGATGACAGTATCGTAATTACGCCAATGGATGGTTTACTGGATTGATTTCGCAAATTGCTTTAATTACACCGACTCCGGATGTAATAACGACTATCATCCGTAACAGTATTTTACGGCAAGCCGAAGAAAAAGAAATTGTAGCTTTTCACGTAGTAAATCTACGGGATTATGCTACCGGTAATTATCGCCAAATAGATGATACTCCATTTGGCGGTGGCAGTGGCATGGTGATGATGGCAGAGCCACTGTTCAAAGCTATTAAACATATGATTCAGGTGCTGGGCGGTCAGGATGAATGCGAAATCATTTATCTTTCCCCACAGGGAAAACTCTGGTCCCATTCAGAAGCAATCGAACTCAGCACCCAAAAAAAGCTAATTGTTATTTGTGGTCATTACAAAGGAATCGATCAAAGAGTAAGGGATAAATTTGTCACCCGTGAATACTCTATTGGTGATTTTGTCGTAAGCAGTGGTGAACTGCCAGCGATGCTCATGGTTGATGGAATTGTACGGCTGATCCCCGGTGTTTTAAACACCTACGAATCAGCGATGACAGACACATTTGCCACGGATCTGCTGGATGGTCCCCATTACACCAGGCCACGTGAAATTGATGGTCTGGCAGTTCCTGACGTGCTGCTAAGCGGACACCATAAACAGATCGATAAATGGCGGCTTGATCAGCGGGAAAAACGTACGCAAAAGCATCGACCTGATATGTGGAAAAAATATTTAAAAATTCGAGCTAGTGGAGATTAATAATTATGGATAAGTTAAACGAAATTACTAAGAGTCAGTTACGGAAGGATATTCCAGATTTCGGACCGGGTGATACGATCGATGTAAATGTAAGAGTCATTGAAGGTGGTAAAGAAAGAAATCAGCATTATCGCGGAATTGTCCTCGGGCGTAAAGGTGGCAGTGGAATTTCTGCAACTTTTACAGTCCGGAAAATTTCCGGCGGCGTTGGTGTTGAACGCATTTTCCCACTCCATTCACCCATGTTGAAAAGCGTGCAGGTGGTACGCCGGGGAAAAGTCAGGCGTGCAAAACTGAATTATATTCGTAAACTGACTGGTAGCAAAGCCACCAGAATCGCGGAAAAGCGCTAAACAATCGCTTATGAATTAAAACCCCTGTTATTTTGTTAATGGCAGGGGTTTTTATTTTAAAGATGTCTCGAATCAATAAAATTATACTTTCCGTTACCTGCGGGTCCCACCTGTCAGTTCATGCCCTGATGCTGATCGTGCCCAGCGTACTGTTGGCATTGAAAGCTGAATTTTCCGTCGGACTCGATACGTTGGGAATGATTGTTGCCGCCGGGTCATTTATGTTTGGCTTTGGAGCAATATTTGCCGGATTGCTGGAGAAACGGGTTGGTGGCCGGAATCTAATTATTGTTTATCAATTTGGTACAATCCTGGCAGTTATTGTCATAGTTGCTGCCAAATCTTTATTAATGCTGACAACTGGAATAATCATCCTGGGTGCTTTCTCAAGTCTCTATCATCCAGCCGGTCTAACCATGTTGTCGCGGCGGTTACCAAACCTGAGTAAGGCGTTAGGTTATCACGGCGTGGCTGGTTCAATCGGGCTAGCTTCGGGACCTTTACTGGCAGCATCGTTTACGATGCTTTATTCATGGCGTGCAGCCTTTGGCGTATTGGCATTAGCTAACCTGTTACTTGCACTGATAACAATTTTTTTAATCCCCGGGAATCGATCTGGATCAGAACCGGTCGTTGACGCCCAGAAGACGACCGAAACTAATCGTCCGGCATTATTTTTATATTACTTCATAATGATACTGGTCGGTTTTTCGTTTGCCGGATTTACTACTTTTATGCCAACTCATTTCGCAATCAATACAACCGCAGTGGGTAAACTGTTTTCAGATACTGTTCGGGGCGGTTTGTTTACGACAATCGTATTACTGGGGGGAGTTGTCGGACAATTATATGGTGGTTGGGCCGGTGCACGCTATCAGAGGACTAAATTACTTATTATAATATTATTGTTGAATGTGCCACTACTTATAGCTATTGGTTATTTAGATGGGATTCTACTGGTCATTATTTCGATTGTTTTTGGCGCGGTCCACTTCACTCTACAACCGGTCGGCAATGCTCTGATTGCCAATTTCACTCATAGCCAGTCCCGGGGCATTGGCTATGGTATCAGCTTTTTCCTTAGCTTTGGTGTCGGAGCGATTGGTGCAGCATTAGGCGGAATTATTGCCGAGCATTATGGAGTCCAATTTGTTTTTCCCGCCATGGCTATTATACTGATTCCATCATTGTTTATCGCAATCAGATTACACAGGATGAATTATCAAGGTAAAAAATCGATACCGGCCTGATTACATTTCGATTGTATTTGTATTAAAATAATCGGAATTTCAGAATGTCTATGTCGGAAAACCAATTTAAACATATTCCTTCAGTCTCAGAACTGTTACAAGCCCTGCCTGCTTGTAATTTACCCCATCAATATCTGTTGGCTCTGATTCAAGCGCGACTACAGAATTATCGAGCCGCAGCGAAAAGCAATGATGTGTTACCGGATCGTAAGATAATAATTGCTGAAATAATTGAGCATATTCGAGCAAAAGATCAACCTAGTATGCGGAATGTAATCAATGGTACCGGCGTTGTTCTCCATACCGGACTGGGCAGATCCCCGATTGGCACCGAGTTAATTTCGGCAGTGGCTGAACGACTCACGGGCTATGTCAATCTTGAACTTGATCTGGTCAGCGGGGAGCGGGGCGAACGGAACGACCATGTAGCGCCCATCATATCAGCTTTAGTAGGAGCGGAAGACAGTATTGTCGTTAATAACAATGCCGCTGCGGTATTGTTGACGCTGAATACTTTAGCTGAAGGAAAAGATGTGCTTGTATCGCGGGGACAACTGGTTGAGATCGGGGGATCATTTCGAATACCGGATGTTATCGCTAAAAGCGCTTGTCGAATGGTTGAAGTTGGCACCACCAATCGTACTCATTTGCGAGACTATGAATCAGCCATTAACTCCGATACGGCGGTTCTCTTGTGGGCTCATACCAGTAATTTTGTCGTACAGGGTTTTACTGCTGAAGTGGGCCTGACGGAACTGGTGAAGCTGGGGTACAAATACTCAATTCCAGTCGTGGCCGATCTGGGTAGTGGGGCGTTGCTGAATTTAGCGAGTGGAGATTTACCGGCCGAAATTCTGGTAGCGGATGTAATTGCCAAGGGCGTTGATATTGTGACATTCTCCGGCGATAAATTGCTGGGCGGTCCCCAAGCTGGCCTAATTACCGGCAAGCGAGATTCAATTTCGCGAATCCACTCCAACCCGATTTACCGGGCGGTTCGCTGCGATAAATTTATTCTCGCTGTGCTGGAAGAAACGCTTAAAACGTTTAGTGATAATTCGGTCAATAGCAAGAACCTGGCAATTAATCTTTTACAAACTAATCGAACCCAATTAAGAAAAAATGCCGAACAGATAGTTTCTGACCTGACTTCCACATTAATCGAAAAATTTGGGATTACCATAGTTGAATCTGCTGTGGAAGCCGGCAGTGGATCTTTACC
>JABMPO010000100.1 GCA_013203015.1 Fidelibacterota bacterium | reverse complement strand
GGCCGGTCTGGCATTGGCGATTGGCATGCTGGTCGACAATGCTATTGTGGTGCTGGAGAATATCTTCCGGCGCAAGGAAAAGGGAATGGTAGTAATAGAAGCTGCCTATGAGGGGACCAAGCAGGTTTCCATGGCGATCGTTGCCTCGACCCTGACGACCCTGGCTGTTTTTGTGCCGATCCTGTTTGTGCCCGGCATTGCTGGTATTATGTTCAATGATATGGCGGTGACGATCGTATTCTCACTGACCACATCAATGTTAATTGCTTTGACATTGATTCCGCTCCTGGCATCACGGCTGTTACAATCGGGGAAGACTGAAGCCAAGAATCGGGTCTCCCAGGCCATCGGCCGATTTTTAGTCAAATTGGAGCGGGCCTATATCAAGACGCTGGATTACTTCCTTTTCCGGAAGAAGACCTTGTTTGCAATAATAACTGTTTTATTCGGAATTACCATATTCCTGGCAACTGAAGTAGGCGCTGAATTTATGGGACAGACCGACCAATCTTTTATTAGTATGAATATCGAGCGGGAAAGCGGTGCTTCGCTGACAGCCACCAATGAGACGTTTTTAAAACTGGAAGGAATAATTGAGCGCAATTTTCCGGAAGCCATTAATATTTATTCCAATTTTGGTATTGGTGAAGGCATCAGCGCAATATTCGGTGGCGGCGGTTCTAACGCTGGGCAGATTATGATCTCCCTGCCCGATGTGAAGGATCGTGATCGCTCCCAATTTGAGATCCAGGATGACTTGCGGGAACGCTTTTCCCAGATTCCTGGTGCCAAGATCACTTTTGAGGACAACAGTGGTTTCATGGGCTCCCAGGGTGATATTGTGGTTAAGATTTTCGGCTTTGATCGTAATATCGCCACCGCATTGGGCGATCAGGTGGCTAAAGTCATGGAGTCGGTGGAGGGAGTGGTGGATATCCAGAAAAGTTATAGTTCACCACAGCCGGAATACCAGATTTACCTGAACCGAGACCGGATTTCAGCCATGGGGCTCAGCGTTACCATGGTGGCCCAAACCGTGGAAGCGGGAGTCAAAGGTACCGTGGCGACCCAGTACCGTGAAGGTGGCAAGGAATACGATGTTCTGGTTCGTTTTGACGATGCATACCGTGATTCCCGGGCGGATTTGGAAAACATTTATGTTTCGACACCAATGGGTGAGCAGGTGCCGCTGATTAACCTGGCGGAAATCGTTTCCGGTCATGGAGCCACTACGATAAACCGCGAAGATCAGGATCGGGTTGTAACCGTATTTTGTATGGTAACAGAACGTGACTTGCGCAGCGTTACCAACGATGTCCTGGCCGGTCTGGAGAAGCTGACCTTCCCACCGGATTTTCGCTGGGAGATCGGTGGAACGGCTGAGGATATGCAGGAATCGTTCATGTACCTGGGGTTGGCGCTGCTGGCGGCGGTGCTGCTGGTTTATATGGTGATGGCCTCCCAATTCGAATCGTTGTTGAACCCATTTATAATTTTATTTACTATCCCGCTGGCTTTTATTGGCGTGATCTGGGGCTTGTTCATTACTGGCACGACCCTGTCAATTACGGCTATGATAGGCGGCATGTTGCTGATTGGAATCGTGGTAAATAACGGGATCGTGCTGATTGATTATATCAATCAATTGCGCAACATTCACAATTATCCCCTGTGGGAAGCGGTGATCCGTGGTGGCCGCCGGCGCATGCGTCCCATCCTGATGACGGCCCTGACCACCAGCTTGTCCATGACGCCAATGGCCATGGAGCTGGGTTCGGGTTCGGAAATCTGGGCGCCAATGGCCCGGTCGGTAATCGGTGGCCTTACAGCTTCAACTCTATTTACCCTGATTTTGATTCCGGTGTTATATTTCACAATTGAACGTCTAAAGCTGCGGCGGGCAATTCGTAAGGGCAAAATTGAGGATCAGGAATATGATCGGCCTGAAGGGGCCAATGTTTTTGATTTAACTTGATCCGTCAGAAATAAATGGGGGGCAACCCTGCCCCCTTATTTAAAGAATAATGTTGTGCATTTGGTAATAATTCAATAACAATACTATGAACTTTTTCCGATTCTCCTTATTTTATTATTTAGTAATACAATACTAAAAATACTATCTGAAGCCCATTAATATTCTAAATATTCGAATTTCAAATC
>JABMPO010000008.1 GCA_013203015.1 Fidelibacterota bacterium | reverse complement strand
TCCGATTCCTTTAATTGGTTTTCAACCAGTTTCTTTTCGGTAATGTCATTAAAGAGGGTGACAATATCACCGGACGGCAGTTTATAAATATAATTCTCAAACCAGGAGTCAAGTTTGGAATCGGAATATAATTTTGTTGGATAATGTTGTGCTTGACCGCTGTCCAAAACTTGCTTGAAAACATTGAGCAGGCCAAATTCTTTTATTCCGGGAAAAGCATCGGTCGCAAGTTTGCCGCGAATTTCAGCGATCTTAACCTGAGTGAGTTTTTCACCAGCAACATTTAATTCTTTAATTATAAAATTACTGCCATTATTTACTGGTTCATAAATTGCCACACCATTACTCATGCTCTGAAACAATTCGCTGTATTTGGATTCAGTTTCCCTGAGTGCCTGATCAGATTGTTTACGGTCGGTGATATCCCTGAGCATGATCAATTGACCGGTAAACTGATCATGTCGGTCATGTAGTGATGAGATGTACAATTGAAAATAACTTTGCGATTCTCCGGTATCTGTTTGAACTTCGATTTGCCCTGTATAATCGGTTTGTAAATGTTTATGTAATTCTGTCCATTGAGGAAACAAAACAGCGGTTGGTTGACCAATGGTCTGGCGAACCGGTAAACCGATGATGGATTGCATTGCCGGATTTAGATCCACCACCAGGGCATTTTTATCAATTACCAGAACTCCGTCTTTCATTGTTTCCACCAACTGGTTGCGGGCCAGTGGCGTGAGATCAAACATTTTGAAATGGTAATTGCCCCATCCCAGGATTATTCCTGAGAAAACAAATGCAATGGGAGTCCAATCCAGACCGGGTACGGGATTCAATTTGAATACATACATGATATTTCCCAGCAGCGGCATTACCGTACCAAATAGCACCAATAAGATTCTGGGCGTAAAGAATCGGTTTGATCTGATAATTGTCCGGGTAAAAATGACGATGCCGAACAGTAATACTAGGTAGGCATAGGCAGTATAAATCCAAAAAAATACACTGTGTTCATAGATACCGAAATTGTTCAAGTTTATAGATATATCTGAGTAGAATAACCAATGCTGATTATTTGTCACAACAGCAAGGATTGTGACTACCGGAATACACGATAATGCTAATACGTTTCGTTTAGTAATATATCGGCTATATTGGCCGAATGCCAGGGCATACAGGAAATAAAACAGTGGCACACTAGCGATACCGAGGTACGAGACTTGGGACCAGAATAACTTAAGCGGTATGGTCGTTGCAGCCAATTCAAAGATAGCCGTGAATGACCACACAGCAGCACCCAGTTCCAAAAATACCAGATATATATTACTTTGGATTTTCCGTCGCTTCCAGGCTACTGCCACCACATACAATCCGGCTAGAGCGGCGGCTAGTAACACCCAGGTTAGGATAGTAAATTGGTAATTCAAGTTTGGTTTCCGGCTGGTCTGCGGTATCTGGAACGCAGATAAATTACGGACTAAATCTACAAAGCAGTGAAACAATTACTACATATTGAATGCTAAACTAATGCTGGAGAGAAAATCAATAAATTAATTGGGTAGAAATGCCGGTTTATTTTTGCTTACAGGATCAATCAATATAGCGACACTGTTAGATTTCTAAACCGGAGCTGTTTAAGAAGGATGGATATAAAAAAGGCGCAAACGATAGTCAGCGCCTTTTTATTTTTTTTGAGCTATAGTTTAATCTTCGAATAAATCACTGGGAGCTACCGCCGTGGAGTCGGGTTCCGGTGGTTTAGGTTTTTCACCCCAATAGGTCGCATTAGTGTTCAATTGATAAATTACATTAGCGCCAGTCAGGTATACTTCATCCTCGCCGGCAAAACGAAAATTATTATGGGACCAGTCCGCTGCTGAGCGCCCGAAATAATAATCGCCTAACAATTTATCGCTTATATCGAATAATTGTAGTCTGATTCCCAAACTATCATTTACCGAGTAAATAGCCCATTTGGCAGGATTTTTTGATACCATAGTCTCATGTTCAATTGTCAATACGTTATTGAACAAATTATCGAGGCGGGTTTGCCGGACAATCAGTGAATCATTCCCGGCGATATTCCATACGTCACTGATTTTTTCAAGCGTTGTGGCACCATCTGCTTTAGTGATAGTAAAGCGGGCTACTTCATCAACATCACCATTAAAGATTGCCGCCGAACTGGTGATGTACCGATTTTGCAAATAACGGTTTAAAAATAGAGCGGCCACAACAGCCACTACGATAATAATGATAGTTCGCAGATTCTTACCCATAGATTTCCTCAATCGATTTGGCGCGTTTGGCTTCCATCTTCCACCTGAAAAATCCCAAGCCGATCACCAGCAGCGATGGTAATAAAATATTGATCCATTTGAGTCGGGTCCGGGCGCCGTCCTCGATTTCTTCCAGCGGTCGGGTGGTGATTTCCCGGGAACGCAATAGCATTAATTCACTGTCACCCAGCAGGTAATCTACCGCATTATGCGCAAAAATGGAATTTTCCGGTACCGAGGCTCCAGCATCATCGGAGAAGAACTGGGTGTCGCTGATCAGCAGTATCTGGCTTACTCCGCCGGTTTCCATTGAGGTCACTGATGACAAAGCAGCCACCAATTTACCGGGCTGGTTCAGTTGTTGGAAGGCCGGGTTCTGAATCGGGGATAAATTGAAATTTCCCTGCATTGTTCCTGATCGGCCGGAAGTGTAAAGCAGGGGCTGTACCGGTATATTACCCAACGTATCGATTTCGATTTCACTGGGGAAAATCATTCGGACCTGCTCCAGGCTTTTAACAATCAAGTGATTGCCAAATTCTCGCACTAACGGGAAAAAGGGATAATCCATGGCTGTGTTCATCCGGAAAAAGCCTCGATTCTGCATCACTGAAACCTGTCCGGAGCGCTGGTCCAGGACCAGATTTTCTTTTAGCCTGAAGCCACCATCGGCAATAAAGTCGAAAATGTTCGATTTAATAATGTTGCCCTGCTGCTTTTGTAAATCAGCATTAATTCGGCCTTGAGCCATAAAAACATTACCGCCGCGTCCCCGAAATTTATATAACCGATCCAGCTCCTCGGCGGAAACCGAATCGGTAACGCCATTAACCAGCAGTAATTCCAGATTGGCGGGTACATCTTGCGCCAGGTTTACCGGAGTCACATTATATGATTCCTGAAAAAGCTGGGTCAAATTCTGATTTTTTACTGCCTGACCGGTAAAGGTTGCAAAACCCACCGTCCTTTTATTTTTGTCAACCAACTTTTTAATCTTGGAGGTAATATCATATTCCAATCCAGTCGTAGTCTGGATAACAGGAATTACTTCGCGTTTGTCTTCATAAAGTAATACCAGTCCCATGTGGACTTTCTTGATTTCCAGTTTATCGTTTTCGATAACCTGTAACTGAACCGGCATGACACCGTATTTTTGGGCTTCCTGCTCAAGCTTATCATCATTATCAGGCTGGTAAAATTCGAAGCGGATATTACCGCCGGAAAAGGCGGCATACTCTTCCAGGATATCCTGTAGATAGCGCCGGTTATTAGCGTACTCACCGGGCAGGTCGTCAGAGAAATAGACCTTCATCGTGAAAAGATCATCGATTTTATCAACCACCGATTTGCTGGAAGGTGAAAGTGAATACATACCGTTGTCGGTAAAATCGAGCCGGAAGAACCAATTCCGGGAAATCATGTTGATCAGGATCAGGCCGACAATGGCAACTGTCATATAGGTAATAAATGATTTTTTGTTGTTAATTCGCATTGCCATTATCTCCATTTCCGCATTTCAAGATTTCGCATGGTTGTCAGCAGGAAAATGGCGATCATCGAACCAAAATAGATCAGGTTGCGCGAATCGATCACTCCCCGGGAGATATTTGACAAATGATAATCCACACTTATAAACTGGAGCAGCCCACCCAATCCGCTGGGCATGAAAAACAGCAGCTTATCAAGCAGGAAAAACACCAGTACAATTGTTATGGCAATTATAAAGGCTACCACTTGATTGTCGGTAAGGCTACTGGTGAACGTTCCGATTGAAGCATAAAATGCCCCGACCAGAATTAACCCGATATAACCACATAGTACAGCACCAAGATCGATATTTGTGCCAACCGCCAGGAGGGTGAAAAAATGTATCAGCGTGAAACCCAGTCCGATAATAATGAGGGTTGTGGCGGCCAGGAATTTTCCAATAACAAATTCAGAATCCTTAATTGGCAGCGTGGAGATTATCTCCATGGTGCCGCTGCTATTTTCTTTGGCTATCAAACTCATGGTAACAGCCGGGATGAAGAACAGGTAAATCAATGGTACAATGCCGAATAGTGACCGCATGTCCGATTGATTGATCAGAAAGAAGGTGTTGGTGAAAAAATAGCCTGTAAAGATTGCGAATAGAATCAGGAAAATATAGGCCATAGGGCTGTTAAAATATGATTTCAATTCCTTAAGGAACAGGATTTTAATGTTATGCATCACTGCCCCCTCTGATAGTCAGTTTGTGGAATATATCTTCCAGCTGAGCTTTTTTAGTACTCATTTCCAGCAGCGTCCATTTGGATTTAACCGCGTGATTAAAAATTGCTATACGGGGATCAACACCTTTATCATATTCAAGACTAAGGATCGTTCGATCTCCTTCAACTACCTGCTTCTCAATACTGATTTCCGGAGCCGCGTCTTTAAGCGCTGCAATGGATTCTGCAGTTGTTCCCTGGATTTCCAGCGTCAGCTCGGTCTGTCCGTGGAAGCTGGCCATCAATTCCTGGGAGGTACCGTTAGCTATTATTTCGCCTTCATGAATAATTATTATCCGATCAACAGTCGCCTCAATCTCCTGTAATATGTGGCTGGAGATGATGACTAGTTTTTCTTTGCCCAGTTCCTTGATCAACTGGCGGATTTCAACGATCTGATTCGGGTCCAGGCCGCTGACCGGCTCGTCCATAATTAAAATTTGCGGATCATGGAGAATGGCAGTAGCCAGACCGACCCGCTGACGGAATCCCTTGGAGCATTCCGCTACAGTTTTGTGCAGTATCCCCGACAGTCCACATTGCTCGATCACCCGGGTTAAGGCATTGCGGAATTTTTTGCCTTCAATCCCGCGAATCTGGGCCGTGAATTCCAGTAAATCGAATACCCGCATGTCCAGGTACTGGGGATTCAATTCCGCCAGATAACCAATCTGCTTACGAATCTCCAATGAATGCTCAAGGATATTAAGATCATTTACGTAAACATTCCCGGCTGTAGGAGATAGATAGCCGGTTATTACTTTCAAAGTGGTGGATTTACCGGCACCATTGGCGCCTAAAAATCCAAGAATCTCTCCGTCTTTGACTTCAAAATTGATTGAGCGCACGGCTTTTACATCACCGTAGTGCTTAACAAGGTTTTCAATACGAATCACTTACTAACTCCCGCTATAAATTGTTATATCAGTTAATTAAATCTGCTTACTAAAAAGAGGTGTGAATTTCTCATTTTCAACCAGTAGATAGCAACTAACAATTTCTCTACTCAAATCTATCAATGCCTAACAAGATAACAGGTTCCCAAAGGTTTAATACTATCTCAGGAACTGGTGCAGGGCTTCATCGTTATTCTGTTATTTACTGAAAGACGGAGTTAGATTCCTTGTTACCTGCTGAACCTAAATTACCTATGAAGTCAAAAGCGCTACGCACAACTTATCTGGTTATATTATCCGGTCTATGGATTTTTCTGATGGGGAAATTAGTCCTTAATTTTTACATCGATCGAGCTGATAAGACCATCTATCTTTCCCTGGCAACCGGTTTACAGGACTTACCGGCTGAAATGGAATGGATGAACATTTTACTTAATGGGAAAAAGGTCGGCTATTCATATTCATCAATTCGGAACGACAGTAGTACCGGTTATATTATCGAAAACCTGATTGATTTTAACACCGTAATTGCCGGTTCTCAGGTACAGGTGATAACCTCATCACGGGCTCGAGTTGATTCCAATTTTCATTATCGCAGTTTTGATTGGCAGATTCGGTCAGGTATTTACAATACCCACATT
>JABMPO010000099.1 GCA_013203015.1 Fidelibacterota bacterium | reverse complement strand
TGCCGGCATCGTCCGAGTGGCAACCGATAAGGCCGGTCATAATTACTGCGTGGTGATGAGCCACGAATCCCACAACCACCCCTCCCAGGTTGTGCCCTACGAAGGCGCCGCCACCGGCATTGGTGGCAATGTGCGGGATGTACTCTGCATGGGAGCTGAAGTTATTGCCTGCACCGATTCTCTGCGTTTCGGCGAAATTAAAACTAACAAGACCAAATGGATTCACGATGGCGTGGTGGCCGGTATTGCCGGCTATGGAAATCCGCTGGGCGTTCCCAATATTGGTGGCGACCTTTATTACGATAAAGATTATAATGACAATTGCCTCGTCACACTGGTCACACTGGGTATTTTGCGGGAGGACGAAATCCTCCATTCCTACGCTCCTGAAAACGCTGCCGGTCACGATATTATTTTAGTTGGCAAGCCCACCGACAATAGTGGTTTTGGCGGCGCCAGCTTTGCTTCGCTGGAGCTGGAAGAAGAAAAGAAAGAACAGAACAAAGGTGCAGTACAGGAACCGAATGCCTTTTTAGAGCGGCATCTTTTGAAATCATCCTATGCCCTGTTTAAAATTTTGAAAGAAAAAGGATTGCTGAACAAAGTCGGCTTCAAGGATCTGGGGGCAGGCGGCGTTTCTTGTGCCAGCGTGGAGATGGCCGATACAGCCGGTTACGGCGCCGATGTTTGGATCGATAAGGTCCACATCAGCATGGATCACCTTCATCCTTCGGTCTACCTGTGTTCCGAAACCCAGGAACGATTCATGTGGGTGTCACCGCCGGAAATCACGCCTCTGATTCTGGATCATTACAACAAAACGTTTGATCTGCCGGGAATCTCAGAAGGGGCCGAGGCTCGCGTCATTGGTAAAATTCATAGCGATAAAAATTATGTCGTTCACGCCAATGGTGTTGAAATCGTTAATGCCCCGGCGCCAATGGTCACTAAAGGTTTTCTTTATGACCGTCCCGTAAAAGCACCCCAGCACAAATTAACTGAACCGAATTTACCTGAACCGGCTGATTATAACTCAATCCTGCTGAATTTACTGGCCCATGAAAATATTGCTTCCCGGGAACCGGTCTTCGAAACCTACGACAAGCAGGTCCAGGGACGCACGGTAGTGGAAGCCGGTGTAAGCGATGCGGGGCTATTGCAACCATTTAATAGTGCACGCTATCCTGAGGAAATTCGCGCTACCGGGATCGCTCTTTCTACCGATCACAATCCCCGTTATGGCAAGATTGATCCCTATTGGTGTGCCGTGAATGCGGTAGTGGAAGCAATGCGCAACGTGGCTGCCTGCGGCGCTAATCCCCAGGCTCTCACCGACTGCCTATGCTTCGGTAACCCGGAAAAACCGGAGCAAATGTGGGAATTCGCCGAAGCCACCCGGGGCATCATCGATACTTGCCAAGTAATTCATCTGAAAGAACACCCCGGTTCACCCATGCCGATTATCGCTGGCAATGTTAGTTTTTACAATGAATCCCGTAACGGCGCGATTCCCGCCAGTCCGATTATCAGTTGCCTGGGGCAAATCGACAATATCGACAAAGCGATCACCCAATCATTCAAGCAGGCCGATTCACTGATTTACCTGGTTGGCGCCCGTAAAGATGAATGCGGCGGCAGCGTCTATTATTCACTGTTTGATGAACTGGGTTCCAACTTACCAAAACCAATTCTGGAAGATGTTCGCCAGCAGATTTATACCATCAGTGACGCGGTTGACCAGCAATTGATTCTGGCCGCCCATGACATTTCCGAAGGCGGTGTGGCTGTGGCTGTGGCAGAAATGACTTTTGAAAACGGCATTGGCTGCGAAGTCGAAATACCCGGCAATTTGCGAGTAGACAAAAAATTGTTCTCCGAAACCGGTGGCTTCCTCCTGGAAGTGGTGCCGGAAAATGCACCGGCGTTAGAGGCGCTATTTCAACACCATCAACTGCAGGCTGTTAATATTGGTAGTACGACCGAACATCAAGCATTGATCGTCGGTGAAAAAATCAATCTGCCAATCAGACTTGCCCACGACGTCTGGCAAAATGGGCTGCGTGATAAACTAATTTAATGGCTAAAAAAAACACCAGAGTTGATTACAAATCTGCCGGTGTCAATATCGACGCCGGTAATGAGGCGGTAGAGCGGATCAAAGCCGCTGTTCACAGTACCTACACTCCGGCGGTGTTATCGGAATTAGGCGGTTTCGGCTCATTTTTTGATCTGTCCCAGATCACCAAGGATTATATCAATCCGGTAATGGTACAGAGTGTCGACGGGGTTGGTACCAAAATCATTATTGCCCGACTGATGAATAAATATGATACCATCGGTCACGATCTGGTAAGCGCTTGTGCCAACGATATTCTGGTCCATGGCGCCCGACCATTGACATTCCTCGATTATATCGCCAATGATCGTTTACACCCAGAGGTTGTGGAAGACATCGTCTCTGGAATCGCCGCTGCTTGCCGTGAAACCGGCATTGCCCTGGTTGGGGGCGAAACGGCGGAAATGCCCGACACTTATTTGCCCGGTGAAAACGATTTAGTTGGCATTGTAACCGGGGTCGTGGAGCGCAATAAAATTATCAATGGATCAGCCATTGAGCCTGGTGACGTGCTGATCGGAATTGAATCCAGTGGTCTGCATACGAACGGTTACTCGCTGGCTCGAAAATTATTTTTTGAAATCGGTAAATTTAATGTGAACTCCCACCCTGACGATCTGGACAGTACTGTTGGGGAAACGCTGTTAGAGCCCCATATCAATTACACCAATTTGGTAATGAGTCTGGTCAGTTCTAATTGTAATATTCACGGTGTCGCTCATATTACCGGGGGTGGATTTATCGACAACATTCCCCGGATATTACCGAAAATTTGCGCCGCTGAAATCCAGTTAGGCAGCTGGAAAATGCAACCAGTTTTTCCATTAATGCAGGAACTGGGCAACCTGGGTTCAACCGAGATGTACCGTACCTTCAATATGGGGATTGGATTGGTGCTGGTGGTACCGGAAGTTGAAATTGAATCCTTGTTAAGTTCGATTGGCAAGTCGGGCTATCAGGCTTGGCGATTAGGCGGCATAATTCCCGGACACAGACAGATTCATTTGATATAAAATGTGTTTAATCATAAATATTTCAGTAGCTGAAGGATGCCATCCCTGGGAGGGATGGCATCCATAAGTACTATGCCGAAACCAATTAAAATCGGAATAATTCAATTTCCCGGTTCGAATACAGAGCGGGAAACTTTCATAGCTGTCCGCCGGGCCGGGATGGAGCCGGTGGAAATTCTCTGGAATGATCCGGTTGCTAAAATCCATGCTTGCGACGGGTATATCATTGTGGGTGGATTTTCCTACGAAGACCGTTCCCGGGCTGGTGTAATTGCCTCGCTGGAGCCGATAATGACCCATTTACAGGCCGAAGCGGAGGCCGGCAAACCCGTGCTTGGTATTTGTAACGGCGCCCAGATACTGGTAGAAATCGGAATGATACCAGGCCTGGAAAACAACCGACCGGGTCTGGCGCTCACCGATAACCGGCGTATCAAAGACGATCACGTATTGGGCACCGGGTACTACAATACCTGGGTCAACCTGCAACTCAGCATTCCGCCTGAAAAGTCCGCCTTTGGCCGCCACCTGAAAATCGGCGACTGGATCAACGTACCCATCGCCCATGCTGAAGGCCGGTTTGTCACCAGCGATAAAATCCTGCGGGCTATGGTTGATAATGACCAGACTGCTTTCCGATATTGTGATGACCGGGGTAATATTATAAATGAATTTCCAGTCAATCCCAACGGATCGCGCTATAATCTGGCGGCAGTCTGTAACCCTGCCGGCAATGTAATGTCGATCATGCCCCATCCGGAGCGGACACCAAAAGGTGATGCCATTTTTAGCTCGATGCGGGATTATATTGACGCTCGACCACACTTCAATTATCAATCTTTAAAATTACCTGGTACTTCGGAAACGCCGGGTATTTCTACTGAAATTCAGGATTTTCAAAAATCTGCCAATACATTGGAGCTAACAGTCGAGCTGATTATCTCCGATAATACCGCATCTTCGGTGCACAACGCCCTGGTCCACCGTGATATTCCAGTGCAGGTACGACGCCGCATCCACTGGGAAATCCATTACGAAAATACCGATCCGGACCAACTGCTGGAACAAATCAAAGCCAGCGGTGAATTGTTTAACAGCAACAAGGAACGGGTTGTAGTCGTTGAACCTGCCAGTGATGCCATTACCCTACTGATCCGCAACCGTGACGACGTGCTGGGCCAACAAAAACTGGAGGCTCTGACAAAACGCTTTGAGCTTGATTCGATCACTGGTATTGATTTTGGAGTGCTGTGGACGGTAGTTCCGCAAAATGGTGATCCGAAAACGGTGCTGCAGCAGGTTTTAGACACCCACATTCTTTATAACCCAATTGCCCACCAATGCTATCGCTATGAACCGAAATGATTATACCAATCTGATAAAACATCAGATCAACAATTGTCTCACCGAAACCAGCTTGTCCCGAGGTGAAAAAACCTCCGGCAAAGTCCGTGATACCTATCTTTTCAAAGACAAGTTAGCTCTAATTACCACGGATCGCCTGAGTGCATTCGACCGTGTTCTGGCGGCCATCCCCTTCAAAGGACAGGTTCTGAATCAGACCAGCGCCTGGTGGTTCGAGCAAACCAGGCACATTATCCCCAACCATGTCATTTCAACACCCGATCCAAATGTTACGATCGGAAAAAAATGTACGGTTTTTCCCATTGAATTTGTAGTCCGTGGCTATATTACCGGTTCCACCGATACCGCTTTGTGGACGCATTATAAAAATGGCTCCCGGAATTACTGCGGTAATGAATTGCCGGAAGGTCTGTTAAAAAATCAAAAGCTGGAAAAGAATATTATTACACCTACCACCAAGGAAAAAAAACATGATCGGCCGATCAGTCCCGCAGAGATTGTGTCCGAAGGTTGGATGGCTGCAGCCGATTGGGAATTCGCGTCGGGAAAAGCACTTGAGTTATTCCAATTCGGCCAGGAAACAGCCGCCAAACACGGGCTGATTTTGGTGGATACAAAGTACGAAATGGGCAAGGATGATAAGGGTAATATTCTGTTGATCGACGAAATCCATACCCCCGATTCCAGTCGCTACTGGATTGCCGATACTTATGATGAGCGGATGGCGACGGGAAATGAACCACAAAATGTGGATAAGGAATTTCTGAGGCTTTGGTTTCGCGATAATTGTAAACCCTATCAGGATGCAGAGCTACCACCGGCTCCGGAATACCTGGTAATCGAGTTATCGAATCGCTACATCTATTTGTACGAAACCATCACTGGTGAAAAATTCATCTTCCCCGATGCCACACAGCCTATCAGTCGGCGAATTCAAGAAAATATTACCCAAGCTTTAAATAACTAGTTTTCAGGAGAGTTTATGCGCGCAGTAATTATAGCCGGTTCAATCAGCGATAAAGAACATGTTACTAAAATTTCAAACCAGCTCGACAAACTGGAGATTCCCTGGGAAAATCACGTCGCTTCAGCCCACAAGGAACCACTCAAAGTTCTGGAAATAATCAATTCATTCGAGAATCACTCCGGGATTGTTTTTATTACCGTGGCCGGCCGTTCCAATGCGCTCTCAGGATTTGTTGGCGCCAACAGTAACAAACCCGTATTGGCTTGTCCACCATTCAAAGATAAAACCGATATGCTGGTTAATATTCATTCCACCCTGCAGATGCCCAGCAAGGCACCGGTACTAACCGTATTGGACCCTGGTAACTGCGCATTAGCGGCCCAGCGGATTCTTCAGGTTGGTCGTTAGCGAGGATTATTGTGATAAAAAAAAAGCAGCTCTTTTCTATTGCCCCAATTGACGGACGCTACTGGTCGAAACTAAAGGAATTGGGAATTTTCTTTTCCGAATTCGCCTTGATTAAGTATCGTGTGCGAGTAGAAGTTGAATATCTGATCGCCCTGGGTGCCGAAAAAAAATTCACGGCTTATGCCGCCCTATCCACATCATATCAATCGCAATTGCGCAAGCTCTATCAGGATTTTAGTGCTGTAGATGCTCTGCGGGTGAAGGAAATCGAACAGAAAACCAATCACGATGTTAAGGCGGTGGAGTATTGGCTACAGGAGCAACTGGCAGAAACGCGCCTGAAAAAATTCAGTCCATGGATTCATTTTGCCCTCACTTCCGAAGATATCAATAATCTGGCTTATTCCCTCATGTGGCAGGATGCTGTAAAACATATTTACCTGCCCGGGTTAAAATCTTTATATCGAAATCTGCGGACGCTTGCACGTCGCTACAAGCAGATACCCCTTTTATCGTTGACCCACGGCCAACCGGCTACTCCGACGACTGTTGGTAAGGAATTAGCAGTATTTGCCTTCCGCCTACAGCAACAGATGCAGGCGCTTCAAAGTCAAACCTTAACCGGCAAGCTAGCCGGCGCCAGCGGAACCTGGGCTGCTCACCAAATCAGTTTCCCGCAGGTCAATTGGTTGACCTTCAGCACCCGCTTTATCAAATCACTGGGATTGGAGCCAAATCTGCTGACCACCCAGATCGAACCCCACGATAACCTGGCGGCCAGCTATCAGGCCCTGATTCGTGTTAATACTATATTAATCGATTTATGCCGGGATATGTGGACCTACATTAGTCGGGGTATTTTCCAGCAGAAAAAGCTGGCCGATGAAGTTGGTTCCAGCACCATGCCCCATAAAATCAATCCAATTCAATTCGAAAATGCTGAAGGTAATTTGGGGATTGCCAATGCGTTACTTGATCATATGGCGGTCAAGCTGCCGACTTCCCGCCTGCAACGCGATCTGACTGATAGCACAGTTTTACGCACTCAGGGTGTACCACTGGCTCATTCTCTGTTGGCAGTTAAAAATATAATCAGTGGATTAGATCGACTGGTAATCAACAAAGCTGGAATTGAACAGGAATTAAATCAACACTGGGAAGTGCTGGCGGAAGCCATTCAAACCATTCTACGGAAAAACGGTAACATAGATGCTTATGAACAATTGCGAGATCTGACCCGCGGTCATTCGGTCGATAAAGAGAGCCTTCGTTCGTTTGTCACCGATCTTGAAATACCTGAAAATGAGCGATTGTTGTTATTGGACCTGCTACCCCAAAATTATATCGGGCTGGCGCCTGAATTGGTGGAGTTACTAAAATAATGTGCGGCGTAGTTGGAATAAAATCCGGGAAGCCCGTGGCTGCCGAACTCTATGAAAGCCTGATCCAGCTCCAGCATCGCGGGCAGGATGCGGCCGGCATAATTACCTATAATAAACGTTTTCATTTTAAAAAAGGGGTCGGTCTTGTCAGAGATATTTTTGATGAGCATAATATGGCTCGTCTTCAGGGTAATATTGGTATCGGACAGACCCGCTATCCAACTGCCGGCGGGTACGGCAGGGAAGACGCCCAGCCGGTTTGGACCGGAGTTCCGTACGGCATTGCAATGGCCCACAACGGTAATTTAGTAAATCAGGAAGAAACTACCGACGATCTTTCGAAAAATCATTTCCGACATCTCAATTCTTCCGTGGATGTAGAGGTAATCCTGCATTATTTCGCCGATACCCTTAATCGCCTGGCTAGCAATTCTGAAACCAATAATTTTTTCGAAAATATTTGTACTGCTGTTGAAGATGTTTTTAGTCATGTCAGCGGCGCATTTTCGGTTATTGCAACGATTATCGGGAAGGGCATGGTGGTATTTCGCGATCCCAATGGAATTAGACCGCTAACAAAAGGGGAGCGTGAAAATGAAGACGGAACTATCGATTATATTTTCTGTTCCGAAACATCAGTTTTTTATGCCCTGGGATTCAAACACACGGGGGATGTCCAGCCCGGTGAAGTAATCTTTTTACCGGAAGACGGACCAGTTCAGAGCCGAATCATAAAAAGAAATAGCCTTACGCCCTGTGTTTTTGAATATGTCTATTTTGCCCGGCCTGATACAATGATGAATGCCATTAGTGTTTACCGAGCCCGTCTGCGTATGGGGCAAAACCTGGCTTTCCGCTGGCAAAATAAATATCCCCATGAGCAGCCCGATATAGTAATACCAGCACCTTCCACTGCCAATACTGCCGCTCTTTCGGTTGCACAGGCGCTGGGAGTCCGTTATTCGGAAGGGTTATATAAAAACCCATTTATCGGGCGGACTTTTATTATGCCCGGGCAGGAACAAAGAAAAAAATCCGTGCGCTACAAGCTGGTTCCCCAAGAATTAGAAATCCGTGACAAAAAGGTAATGATCGTTGATGATAGCATCGTTCGCGGTACTACCAGTCGGGAGATCGTCAAAATGGTGTGGGAGTTCGGCGCAACAAAAGTATATTTCGTGTCCGCCTGTCCGCCGGTCAAATTTCCCTGTTTTTATGGCGTCAATATTCCTACCAGGCAGGAATTGATTGCACATCGACTGAGCGAAGAAGAGATCGCTGAAAATATGGGGGTCGACAGATTGCTTTATCAGCGTCAGGATGATTTGCTGGAAGCCGTTACCCGCAAAGGCGACCACGGTATTGATCGCCCTTGCATGGCCTGTCTGGACGGCAAGTACGTAACAGGGGATGTAGATGAAAACAAAATGCGTCAGTTTGAGATGCAGCAATCAACCAGAGAGTAATCCATGAATATACTACTGATTGGTTCCGGTGCCCGTGAGCATGCCATTGCCCGAGCTGTAAATCGCTCACCCCAACCTACAATGCTTTATTGTATAGCAACCAGCAAAAACCCGGGTATTCAATCATTGTGTACTGGGTATAGCATAGATGATATCAATGATCCCCTGGCAATAGTAAAATATTCTAAATCTTGCCGGATCGACCTTGCAATAATCGGTCCTGAGTCTCCGTTGGCTGCCGGTGCAGCTGACACTCTTTGGGACAATGGGGTGCCCTGTGTCGGACCAAAACAAAAAATGGCTCAAATTGAAACCAGCAAGGCTTTTACGAGGAATTTGCTTGCTAAATATAATGTCCCCGGTGGTCCACACTACCGGTTCTTCAATTCACTGGATGGTGTCCAGGATTATCTAAAAGAACTAGGCGATTTATATGTAGTAAAATATGATGGTCTGATGGGGGGAAAAGGCGTAAAGGTCGCGGGGGACCACCTGCATTCACATGCCGAAGCCACGCAATATTGTCGTGAATTGGCAGATGCTGGTAAATCATTTGTCATTGAAGAAAAATTGATCGGCGAAGAATTTTCTTTAATGAGTTTTTCGGATGGTAAAAATCTGGCTCACATGCCGGTTGTACAGGATCACAAGCGAGCTTTCGAAGGGGATACCGGTCCAAATACCGGCGGAATGGGGTCTTATTCCGACGCTGATCACAGTTTACCTTTTCTTAAGTCGAGTGATATAGAAGCTGCCCGGGCAATCAATCTGGCCACAATAAACGCGCTGGAAGACGAGTTTGGCCAAGGTTATAAAGGTATCCTCTATGGTGGTTTTATCGCCACAAAAGATGGCGTCAAGCTGATTGAGTATAACGCTCGCTTTGGTGATCCGGAAGGTCTGAATGTGCTGGCAATACTGAAATCTGATTTTGTAGCGATCTGCCAGGCCATTATAAACGGAAACCTCAACCAAAACATGGCCGAGTTCAGCCGTCGCGCAACAGTTTGTAAATACGCCGTTCCGGCGGGCTATCCCGACCTGCCTGTTAAAAATCAACGAATTGATATATCAAAAATTAAGAATCCCGACCAACTTTACCTGGCAGCCGTGAACCAACGTAAGGATGGTTTATACGAAACCGGATCGCGAACAGCAGCCGTAGTAGGTATCGCACCAACGCTTGCAGAGGCTGAGGTGATGGCCCAGGAAGAAGTAGGGCGCATTGCTGGGCCAGTTTTCCACCGGAAGGATATCGGTACTGCGCAATTAGTGAAGAGAAGGATTGACCACATGAAAAGATTACTTGGCGATTAAGGTGGGGATAATTCGTCTTGGCGTTCTCGGCTCCACTAAAGGTACCGATCTGCAGGCCATTATCGATTCCATTGGCAGGGGACAACTAAATGCTTCCGTGGAAATTGCCATCAGCAATCGGTCCAAGGCCTATATTCTTGAACGAGCTGCGAAACATGGGATCAAATCTTTCTTTATCAGCCACAAGGGTAAAACCCGCGAGGAATTCGATGGAGAAATGACCGTCGAATTAAAAAAGCACAAAGTTGACCTGATTCTCCTGATTGGCTTCATGCGGATTCTATCGGCGGAATTTTGTCGGGAATGGGTCAGGAAAGTACTGAATGTACACCCCTCGCTGTTGCCAAAATACGCTGGTGGCATGGATACCAATGTACACGAAGCTGTTTTAGCTAATCGCGATACAGAAACCGGCTGCACCATTCACCTTGTGACCGCCGAAGTGGATTGCGGTCCGATCATCATCCAAAAAAAATGCTCGGTGGAGCCGAACGATACACCTGACACCCTCAAAACCAAAGTTCAGAAACTTGAAGGTGAGGCTTTTATTGAGGTCATTGACCGCTACTCCAAGATCGGCAAATTGGAATAATATTCGAATTTAGTGCGTATAAAAAGGGATAATATTCCAGAGCTTATAATTTTAACACCCAAACACAAAAACACAATGCTAAAAAATCCATCTCTTAACCAAGCAAAAATAAAAATCAATCG
>JABMPO010000007.1 GCA_013203015.1 Fidelibacterota bacterium | reverse complement strand
CCCCAGGTCTCGATCATTGATTTGCGGAAGGGTTTAGTATCATAACTGACTCGAACCATGTATACCAGGCATTTCAGATCGAAATAATTGCAGGCCAGACTCAGTGCGCTGCCCCATTGACCAGCCCCGGTTTCAGTCGAAAGTGTTTTGGTGCCTTCCAGGGCATTGTAATAGGCCTGGGGCACGGCCGTGTTCGGTTTATGGCTACCGGCGGGACTGACAGATTCATTCTTAAAAAATATCTTTGACTTCGTTCCCAGCAATTGTTCAAAATTATTAGCCCGCACCAATGGTGTTGGCCGCCAGACACTTAAAATATCCAGGACCGGGTCCGGGATGGGAATGTAACGTTCTGTGCTGACTTCTTGCATGATCAATTCCATCGGAAAAAGTGGTGCCAGGTCATCCGGCCCAATTGGTTCAAGCGTACCGGGGTGCAATGGCGGTAGTACCGAAGTTGGAATATCAGCAGTAATATTGTACCAGCTTCGCGGCATTTCCTGCTCATTCAGCAGTATTTTCTTCATTGTCTTACTCCTTTTGGATGTTAGTAGTTCAGGGTGTTATTCTTAGTCATCAAAGATGAAAGTGGGTTCACGATAGAAGCGAATGGAATTGGCTCTTTTCCGTTCAAGTATATTATTATTGAGCCAATTGTTTTTTTCTAACAGAGATTTATTGGCAGCCAGGACATCAATTGGAATATTAAAATTCAGCACCCGCTTTGGTAGCTGTATCCTGGTAATACCGCTGGGCATTTTTTCACCGGAAAGTGCTATTTTTACCAGCTCAGTTTTTTCTATTTCAGCGTAGCTGAATAATGCCGAAAAATCCTTGTAATTTCTGATCAGGTCACCCAATCGATAATAGCTTACACGATCCATCCTGCCCTGGTGGAGATAGAGCTTTGTGATGCTGTGTAATAGGGAAATATTCTTTGGCAGGGTGGCTAATCGTGGTATGGCCAGCACGGCACCATTTTTAAAGACAACTTCAGCCAGATTTACATTTTTATTGCTTATGGAGGATTGCTCAAGGTAGGCAACGCCTAGTCTATCAAGGCATTGCAGTAACTGATCGCGGATTGATCCTTCGATGGCATGTGACCAGGCGGATACGGTGAGCAGCGGATCATCCATATTTATCGTCTGGACGCAGATATGTTTTATATCCATCCGGATCAGGGCATTGGTGCGATTGGCTCCATCCAGTAATATATATTCACCGGTAGTTGTTTTTCCGACGATGGGAGGATTTTTAAGAAAGCCGTCCTGCGTAATCTTAGTAACTAATTTTTCACTAATATTCCGGTCTGGCTGCTCATGGAATATTATTGATTCGCTGGTAACTATTCGCAGTTCCGGTAGTTGCCCGATATGTAGATTGTTGTTTTTCATATTCTTCTTTGGTAAAAAAAAGACCCGCACGAGGCGGGTCTTAGGAAATTTTTTGAATTGGTGTAATTAATTAACTATCGACAGACGGCCTCGTGAAATTGCGCAGGAAGCCACCACCAATTTGAGCTCGTGTTGGAAATCGCGATTGAAATAATTACTTTATTCATCGGCCAAACTTAGCGGGGCGCCATTCTAATGTGCAAAGTAAAAATGATAAATACATAATTATCATTGAATAATTGTGCCAGGAGAGATTTACAGTTCCGACCCTGGATGTGAACCGACGTTAGGTCAGGGACACGCTGGTGCTGTTTTATTCCCTGGGGTTAAATACTAATAATTTTTTTCGTTTTCAACGACTTTTTTCCTGTATATCGAGTGGGTGGTCGTTAATTTTTATTCACATTTTAGTATGTTAAAAAGGAGTTTAGAATGACATCGTTGCACACCGAACTCTATCCAGATGCCGTATCACGGCACGGAAAAACCAGTGAAGCCCACCGCATTTCCCGCAAAGCCCTCCGTGATGAATTAATCAGTGGACTCACCGGGGCAATACTGGCGGCTTTTATCTGGTTTCATTTACTGTTTGAAAGCTCGATTCTGTTTGGCCGGGCCGCCTACGATAAGCTGGCCCTGCTGCTGGAGCACCCGCTGCCTATAGCTCATGTGGCGGTAATCGGGATTGGAATAGTGTTTTTTATTCATTTTATTTGGGCCAGTCGCAAAATCCCCGGTAAACTACAGGAACGTAAAAAAATGATGGAACTGGGGATAAGCATAAAAAAGGCTAATAATCGCTGGCAGCAGGATCCCAAATCGGATATTCGGTTGCGCAAGCATTTTGAGACCTCGTTGTGGATCTGGCAGGTTCGCACGGGGATGATAGTTCTGGCGGCAGGTGCTTTTCATCTGGTGCTGGTAGCCTGGAATATCTTCACGGGCATGGGGATCGAAGGACAGACGCCGGGTATTTCGGCTGAGATCGCCGTTTCCCGCGTCGAAAGCGGTCTGTGGATTCTCTATCTGGTGTTGATGATAACCGTTGTAGTGCACATGTCTATTGGCGTTTACCGGTTGTTGGTTAAATGGTTTGCTGATACCTGGTTTGTACGAAAATACGCTCGAATTATTTTCTACTTCTTATTGTGGTTCTTCATTATTGTTGGCGCCGCCACCACACTTGGATTGGCCGGCCCCTGGGAAGGAGTGCTGTCATGAGAATTATTAACAGCGATGTGCTGGTAATTGGCGCCGGGCTGGCTGGTGAACGTACGGCAATTGCCTGTGCCAAGCGTGGCCTGGATGTAACAATTTTATCACTGGTACCACCCCGCCGCAGCCATTCTTCGGCTGCTCAGGGGGGCATGCAGGCCGCCCTGGCAAATACGGTAATGGGTGAGGGCGACACTCCCACCGTTCACTGGCTCGATACGGTGAAGGGTTCGGATTGGGGTTGTGACCAGGAAGTTGCCCGTATTTTTGCCGATAATGCCCCCATTGCCATGCGCGAAATGGCTCATTTCGGTGTACCCTGGAATAGGGTAAAAGGTGGTAAGCAACAGGTTTTTATTAAGGGTAAAAAAGCCGAGATCGAAGAAGATTTTGCCAACGAAGGGTTAATCACCTCCCGGGCGTTCGGCGGTACAGCCAAATGGCGGACTTGCTACACAGCCGATGGTACCGGACACACGGTACTGTACACCATGGATAATATGGTTCTGCAACTCGGTATTCCGGTCCATGATCGGATGGAAGCGCTCCGGTTGATTCATAAGGATAACCGTTGTATCGGCGCCATTGTGCGCTCCCTGCGCGACGGCGAAATTATGGCTTACATTGCTAAAGCCACAGTGATCGCAACCGGTGGCTATGGTCGCATCTATGGTGAATCCACTAACGCCGTTATCAACGAAGGTACCGGTTCCTGGCTGGCTCTGCAGACCGGCGTGGTTCCTTTGGGCAATATGGAAGCGGTTCAGGTTCATCCAACCGGTATCGTGCCCACCGATATTCTGATAACCGAAGGCTGCCGGGGCGATGGCGGATTGCTGCTAGATGTGGACGAATACCGCTTCATGCCCGACTATGAGCCGGAAAAAATGGAGCTGGCTTCCCGGGATGTAGTATCACGCCGGATGAAGGAACATATGCTGAAAGGTAAGGGGGTACAGTCCGCTTACGGCGAACACCTGTGGCTGGACTTGCGCCAACTCGGTGAACACCATCTTACGACCAAACTGCGCGAAGTTTATGACATCTGTATGTACTTCATTGGTGTAAACCCCATCACTGAACTGGTGCCGGTACGACCGACCCAGCACTATTCCATGGGAGGTATCCGCGTTAATAAGGATGGTCAAGCTTACAATATGGAAGGCTTATTCGCCCTCGGTGAAGTAGCCTGCTGGGATATGCATGGATTTAACCGCTTAGGCGGAAATTCTCTGGCTGAGACGGTAGTTGCTGGAATGGTGGTTGGAAAACAGGTCGCCGCCTTTGCTAATAAAGCGGAATTGAACGTTGAAGTTACATTGGCTGAAGAAGCCGCCGACCTCGAACGGAAAAAAATGGATCGCTTAATGAATGGTGACGGCCAGGAAAATGTTTATGCACTACGGGATGAGATTGGACGCATTCTGACCAAATATGTTCACATTTTCCGCACTGGCGAAGGTCTCCAAACTGCCGTAAATGAATTGAAAATAATAGTGGATCGTACGAAAAATGTAAAAGTGCGCACATCAGCACCGGGCATGAATCCGGAATTGTCGATTGCCTTACGGATAGAGGGGATGGCTAAGCAGGCCTACGTAATCGCCAAGGGTGCCTTGGATCGGACCGAATCCCGCGGTGCCCATTCCCGCGAAGATTACCCAGCCCGTGATGATAAAAACTGGCTGAACCGTACTCTGGTACGCTGGGCGGAAGGCGAACCCGATCCGGTATTCGATTATGAACCGGTGGGTTTGCTTGACTTGCCTCCCGGCGACCGCGGCTATGGTGGTGGTCATATGATCGATATGGACATATCGGTGGATGAATATAACAAACAGGTTGATCCGGGACAGACTACCAATGGTCGTTTGCAACCGGCTGAACCTACAGGAACGAAATTACCGAAAGAGGCCTGGCGGGCCAAATTGGAAGGAAAGGAGTAGGCAATGGGACGGACATTAACTTTTAAAATCTTCCGGTATAATCCTACCAAATTGAATGATAAACCCCATGTGGAAGCCTATAGGTTGGAAGAAATTCCGCGCTTGAATGTGTTTACTGCATTGAACATGATCCGCGAACAACAGGCTCCTGACTTGATGTTTGATTTCGTCTGTCGGGCTGGTATTTGTGGCTCCTGTGCCATGGTGATCAACGGCCGGCCAACCCTGGCTTGCCGCACACTGACTGCCGATCTACCGGAAACGATTGAGTTGTTCCCTTTGCCATTTTTCAAACTGTTGGGCGATCTTTCGGTCGATACCGGTGTCTGGTTCCGTGAAATGGGCGAGCGCCTGGAATCCTGGGTGCACAACCATAAGGAATTTGATCCGCAGGCAATTGAAGAACGGATGGACAATGAAACAGCGATAAAAATCTATAATTCGGAGCGCTGTATTGAATGTGGTTGCTGTATCGCTGGTTGTGCCACTGCTCAGGTTTATCCCGATTTCATCGGTGCCGCCGGACTGAACCGGATCGGTCGCTTCCTCTTTGATCCCCGGGATGAACGGGGCGATCAGGAATGGTTTGAATTGGTGTCTACCGATGAGGGAATATTCGGTTGCATCGGTATGATGGCTTGTGATGATGTGTGCCCCAAAGACCTGCCTTTGCTGGAGGTTTTTGCCTACATTCGTCGTAAGGTCAGCGGGATTGCCATTAAAAAATAGATTATCGACTAATCTGTTATTAAAAAGGCCGCTCAGTTTTGAGAGGCCTTTTTTTTAATTCAATTTAAAGGATATTTTTTGCGATACCCAAACCAACCGCAATTAATTTCTTAATTTAAAGTTGACCGGTATTGAAATCCAGACACCAACTGCACGGTCACGCTGTTTAGCGGGTTTGAATCTAGTTTTTCGGATCGCATCCATTGCCGCTTCATCGAGACCGGTATTGGGGATT
>JABMPO010000098.1 GCA_013203015.1 Fidelibacterota bacterium | reverse complement strand
GCCAGAATCATTACCTGCATGAGTTTGTCGAAAACCTATGCCATGACTGGCTGGCGAATCGGTTACGCCGTTGCGGATTACCGGATTGCTAAAGCTATGGCTAAATTTCAAGGTCAGGCTACTTCCTGCCCTAATTCGATTGGTCAGCAGGCGGCGATCGAAGCCCTGACCGGTGATCAATCAGCAGTGGAAACAATGCGCCAAACGTTTCAGGAACGGCGTGATCTCATGGTAGGTTTGCTGAATGAAATTCCGGGCGTCAATTGTGCCTTACCAGGCGGGGCATTTTACGCTTTCCCGGATATGTCTACCTACATTGGCAAGCGAGCCAAGGGACAGGTTATCAATGATTCGTTCGATCTCGGTAATTACATCCTTGATAAAGCCCAGGTCGTAACCGTGCCCGGCGACGGATTTGGTTCACCGGGACACATTCGTTTTTCCTTCGCAACCAATGCGGATAATATCCGCGAAGGAATCCAACGTATAACTAAAGTATTACAAGAATTAAAATAGGAGCATGCGATGAAGAAGAATATTCATCCAAAATATACTTTGGGTACAGTATCCTGTGCCTGTGGAAATACTTTCCAGGTTTACAATACAATTGGCGATCAAAAAATTGAAATTTGTTCGGCCTGTCACCCGTTTTTTACCGGGAAACAGAAATTAGTAGATACTGCCGGCCGAATTGAAAAATTCAATCGCAAGTATAAGAAACCAGCCCAATAACCCAAATAACTACATTGCGGCTTCTCATTTGTTTTCTGGGTGAGGAGCCCTTTTTCTATCTATGAAAATCTTACCATTATTGCTTACTAAACCAGCGATTTTAGTCGGTGGACAAGCTGTGATCGAAGGTGTGATGATGCGTGTTCCTGGCGCTTATTGCACTGCGGTCAGAGATCCCGTGGGAAAAGTTCATACTGATCGTTATGAATTTAAATCGCTGACTGAAAAATCAAAGCTCTGGAAAAAGCCGGTTTTACGGGGAATCGCGGCTCTTTTTGAAGCGATGCGAATCGGTTTTGGTACCTTACAATGGTCTGCCGATATCGCAATGCCCCCGGAAGAAGGAAGCAAGAAACCTACTAAACTTGGCAATTTCTTTTCGGTTCTGTTTGCAGTTGCTTTGGCCATGTTGATGTTCATGGTCGGACCCATGTGGATTACCACTAAATTACTGAATATTGAAAAAGAAGCCCTGGCGTTTAATATGGTCTCAGGCCTGTTTCGAATCACATTTTTTGTGATTTACCTGGGGTTGATATCGTTGATGAAAGATGTGCGGCGATTATTTCAATATCATGGCGCCGAACACCGGGTAGTCTATAATTTCGAATCCGGGTCGGAGATTACCGTAGCCAACGCCCAATCTTTTCCGACCCAGCATCCCCGTTGCGGTACCAGTTTTTTGTTCATTGTAATGCTTTCCGCAATTCTCATTTTTGCCGTGGTAGATACCTTGATAATCAGTGTGACCGGTACAATATCTCTGGGGGTTCGCCTGCTGGTGCATCTGCCATTGATTCCACTGGTCATGGGTCTCTCATACGAGGTTATTAAGTTAAGTGCTAAAAATGGCAGTAGTTTTCTGGTTCGTGTGCTGCGTGCACCCGGCCTGTGGCTGCAAAATATCACGACCCGGCAGCCGGAAGATGAAATGGTGGAAGTAGCCATCACGGCGCTGGAATCGGCTTTTGGTGAGCAATATTCGGAGATGGTTGGAAAAAAATATATGGCCGAGGCAATTGCATGATTAATAAGCTGGAACAGATTATCGAACGTTTCGACAAATTGGGGCGCCAGTTGACTGATCCGGCTGTCATTTCAAATCAGAATAAATTACGCGATACGGCCAGAGAACACAGCCATCTGGAACCCGTCGTGATAAAGGCTAAAGAATATTTGGCTGTTGCAGAACAGATTGCTGATGACAAAGAAATTTTAGCGGGCAGTGATGCTGAATTGAAAAGTATTGCCCAGGAAGAATTAAAAGAATTGGAAGATCAGCAGTTACAGATCGAGGATGATTTGAAGGTGCTAATGCTGCCCAAGGATCCCAATGATAATAAAAATATAATCGTGGAAATCCGGGCCGGCACCGGTGGTGAAGAAGCCGCCTTGTTTGCCGCGGATCTGTTTCGGATGTATTCCCGGTTTGCGGAACGTTCAAGCTGGAACCGGAAAGTTATGACTTCCAACGATACTGGAATAGGCGGGTTTAAGGAAATCATTTTCTCCCTTTCCGGAACCGAAGTATTTGGGACAATGAAATATGAAAGCGGTGTTCACCGGGTTCAACGGGTACCCAAAACCGAGACCGGTGGGCGGGTTCACACCTCAGCGGCGACGGTTGCCGTTTTACCGGAGGCGGAGGTCGCTGACATTGCTGTTGATGAGCAAGATCTGAAAATCGACACCTACCGTGCTTCCGGTGCCGGGGGACAGCACGTCAATAAAACCGAATCGGCGATTCGAATCACTCATCTTCCATCGGGACTGGTGGTTACCTGCCAGGATGAAAAATCCCAGCATAAAAATCGTGTGGCCGCAATGAAGGTTTTACGTTCCCGATTGCTGGCCCAAGAACAGGAAAAACTGGCTCGCGAACGGTCCGACGCCCGTAAATCAATGGTCTCCACCGGTGATCGCTCAGCCAAGATCAGGACATATAATTTTCCCCAGGGAAGAATAACCGACCACCGCATCAACCATACGGCCTACCGTTTGGATGAATACCTGGACGGCGATCTGAATGAGCTGGTTGAATTGCTGCGAATTGAAGATCAGAAATCGCAATTAGCGGCTGAGTAAAGCGTGAATATCAGTACCCCAACCCGTAATTGGCGGGTGATCGATCTGATCAACTGGGGAACTCAATATTTTAGTGAGCGCCATTTCGATAATTCCCGCCGGGAAATTGAATGGCTGTTGGGAGATTTTCTGGACTGCAAACGAATTGATCTGTATCTGCGCTTCGAAGAACCATTCACGACTGCAATGTTGAAAGAATTCCGTGCCAGAATCAAACGGCGGGTTCAGCATGAGCCGCTGCAATACATTTCCGGCCGGACTGAATTTTACGGCTATCAGTTTGAAGTCACGCCGGCGGTCTTGATTCCGCGACCGGAAACGGAGCGTCTGGTAGAAATCGGGATTGAATTGCTGGCCGACAGGACTGCTCCCCGAATTATTGATATTGGCACCGGTTCCGGCGCAATCGCCATCAGTCTGGTAAAAGAAATAGCGGGAGCGTCTGTCATGGCCATCGACAATTCCCAGGCTGCTATCGAAGTGGCGCACCGCAACGGTGAATTGCACCAACTATCGAATATTGAATTCACTGTGCTTAATATTTTAACAGATCTGCCAGACGGCCAATTTGATTTACTGATAGCCAACCCGCCCTATATCCCGGCTACTGAAATGACGGCACTCATGCCGGAAGTCAGAGACCACGAACCGCGATCAGCCCTGACCGACGAAAAAGACGGCCTGGTTTTCTACCGCCGGATTTCTGAAATTGCTTCACAAATATTAGCTCTCGGCGGTTGGCTGGTCCTGGAAGTAGGCAGCGGCGAGCAACCGGGAAAAGCTGCCAAATTATTAATGGAGGCCGGGATCACAGGTGTTAATACTGTCAAAGATTTTAATGGAGATGACCGGGTTCTAATTGGACAAATTGCCTAAAATACGCTACCGAGAAATTATGGATAGAATTATTGCAACTATTCGCTTGCTGCGACCTCTCAACCTGGCAATCGGCGCTTTTTCGGTTGTGATTGGTGTGGCCATCGCCGGAGAATTACGTCAGACGACAACCATCGTTATCGCCACCTTACTGGTGGTATGCTTTAACGCCGCCGCCAACGCCCTGAACGATTATTACGATTACGAAATCGATAAAATCAATCGACCCACTCGTCCGTTGGTAACCGGGCTTGTTAAACGGGATACTGCTAAATGGCTGGGAATCATTTTATTTATAATCGGAACGGGACTGGCCTTTAAATTAAATCTCGGTGCCCGCTTTCTGGCTCTGGGAGCCGCTCTGCCATTGATGGTACTTTACACGCCAGTACTCAAGGGTCAACCGCTGATTGGCAATATAGCCATCGCCTTAACTCTAGGTTTGGCATTTCTGTTTGCCGGCGCAGCGGTCGGTAATCCGGGTCCGCTATTGGTTCCGGCGGCCCTGGCGTTTGGGCTCACACTGGTGCGGGAACTACTAAAGGATATCGCTGATGTTGAAGGTGATGCTAAGTCCAATTTGCGTACTCTGCCGTTGCTGGTGGGCGAAGGTCCGGCCATTATCACGGCTATTAACCTGGCTTTTCTGGTAGCAGTCGGGGTAATGCTACCTTTCATTTTAAATTATTACAATGGCTGGTACCTGCTGGTGGCAGGGATCGGTGTATTTCTCCCTTTGGGCTATATAATTTTTGCACTGGTTCACAAACCGGAACCGGAAACAGCCGCCTTTTCGGCCAAACTGCTCAAAATCGCCACTCTCATGGGTGTAATTGCGATTTATGTCGGTTAATCAGACTTATTATTTCTCACTAAAAATCACTTAGCCGCAGAGAGGTAGTTTAGGTTTCAGCCTGCGCAAATTCCCCTCCCCTGGAGGGGTGTCCCATCGGGACGGGGTGTGTGCGGGAATATCCAACACCGATCAACGAATGCTGATTTGCGAAGTCCGTATGCTGCAGTTTTGTACATCAAAAATCGTTAATCCTTGTTCATTATTCATCAATCTAAACAACCTTGTCGTTCTGAGAAATACCGCTTCAGCGGGATGACGAAGAATCTCAGACTATAGTTGATTTGAAAGACCAATGCCTGAGATTCTTCAGTCGTAAACTCCTTCAGAATGACAGTCGCGGAGTCACCGGGTCACTTATTACTCATTACTTATCCCCCGCAGGCGTCTCACGCTCCTCACTGTGCAGCTTAAGCGAAAGCAATCTCGCCTATTTTTACTTGACGAAGCGCAAATTAAATTGGAACGCCAACAGGCTCACACTTTACTTATTACAAATCACTAATTACCAAAAATCCAGCTTTCACCATCCCACCGCCATTCATTAAAATAGACCGTGGATTTCCCCTTTTTAACGCCAAACTTATCAAACAATGCCGGCTGAATTCGTACACCTGCACAACCATTCTGACTACAGTCTGCTGGATGGCGCCCAGACCGTTCACACTCTGGTACGCCGAGCAGTGGAGCTGGACATGGATGCCGTGGCACTCACCGAGCATGGTAATATGTTCTCGGCCGTTTCCTTTTATAAAGAGGCTAAAAAGGCCGGCATCAAGCCTATCATCGGTTGTGAAGTTTACGTGGCTCGTGAGAGCCGGTTTGACAAAAACCCCGACCGCACCAGTCCCGGCTGGGGCAACAATCACCTGGTGCTGCTGGCCCAGAATTATGACGGTTATCTGAATTTAATCAAGCTGGTCACCGCCGGTTATCTGGAAGGTTTTTACTATCGTCCCCGCATCGACCGCGAGCTTTTGGGGCAGCACAGTGACGGTCTGATTGCTCTTTCGGCCTGCCTCCAGGGTGCGCCCCAGAAAGCGGCTTTAAATGCTAATAATTGGCGAGCTGCCATCCCGGTGGCGGAGGAATATGCCGCCATGTTCCCTGACCGTTATTATCTGGAAATCCAGGACCACGGCATCCCGGAGGAAAAAGTCAACCAGGTCAATATGGCGAAAGTGGCCAAGGAATTAGGTCTGCCCCTGATCGCTACCAACGACGCCCATTACGCCCGCAGCGATCATGCCGAATCCCACGATATTCTACTCTGCCTTGGTATCGGCAAGGATCGAGATGATCCCAATCGGTTGCGCTACGCCACCCCTGAATTCTACTTAAAGTCCCAGGAACAGATGATCGACCTGTTCAAGGACTACCCGGAAGTGATCGGTAATTCCCGCCGCATCGCCGATAGTATCGATATGGATTTCAATATGGATACTTACCACTTGCCGCGCTTCCCGATTCCCGCCGATGCTGGAACTGATGATCCCGACGAATATCTGCGGACCGTGGCCAGTGCCGGGCTGGAAAAGCTCTATAGCAAGGTGACACCCGAATTACAAGCCCGCCTGGATTTCGAGCTGAATACTATTAAACAAATGGGCTTTGCCGGTTATTTTTTAATCACTGCTGATTTTGTCAAATATTCCCGCGATAATGCAATTCCCGTGGGACCCGGTCGTGGTTCCGCCGCCGGTTCCATCGTCTCTTATTCCCTGGGTGTTACTACCATTGATCCCATCCGACACAATTTATTGTTCGAGCGTTTTCTGAATCCCGAACGGGTTTCATTGCCGGATATCGACATTGATTTTTGTATTGAGCGCCGCGGCGAAGTGATCGATTATATCAAACAGGTTTACGGTGAAGATTCCGTTACCCAGATTATTACTTTCGGTAAAATGAAGGCTCGCCAGGTTGTTAGGGATGTGGGGCGGGTGCTGGGATTTACCTTCGGTGAAACTGATCGCGTGGCCAAGTTGATCCCTGCCGGGCCGAAAGTCACCCTGGGGGATGCCATAATGGCCAACCCGGAATTGAAGGCCCTGGAAGACGATCCCCGCTACGCCGAGCTACTGCGCCATTCCCTGATTCTGGAAGGCATGAACCGTCATGCCTCGATCCACGCTGCCGGGGTGGTTATCGCGCCCAGCGCCTTGACCAATTATATTCCGCTCTACCGGTCTTCCACCGGTGATGTCACCAGTCAGTACGATATGAAATGTCTTGAGGAATTGGGACTTTTGAAAATGGATTTTTTGGGGCTGCGTAATCTCACCGTCATCGATAAAGCCCTGAGGCTGATTCGGGATCAGGGCACTGAAGTCGATATTGAAAAAATTCCCCTGGATGATCCGGCGGTGTATAAGCTGTTTGCCAAGGGCTTGACCACCGGCATCTTCCAGTTTGAATCCTCCGGCATGCGCGAATTTCTGAAAAAGCTCAAGCCCACCGCCATCGAGGATCTGATTGCCATGAACGCCCTTTATCGCCCGGGGCCAATGCAAAACATCGATAGTTTTATCAAGTGCAAGCATGGCAAGAAGAAGATCGTGTACGCCCATCCGTCCCTGGAGCCGATCCTGGAGGAGACCTATGGGATTATCGTTTACCAGGAACAAGTGATGCAGATCGCCCACGAAGTCGGCGGCATGAGTCTGGCTGAAGCGGATAACCTGCGCCGGGGCATGGGCAAGAAAATCGTCGAACTGATGGCGGAACTGGGTAAAAAATTCGTAGAAGGAGCCGTGGCCAAAGGCATTAAGCAACGGACGGCTCAGAAAATCTACGATCTGATTGAAAAATTTGCCCAATACGGTTTCAACAAAAGCCACTCCACAGCTTATGCCTACATCGCTTACCAGACAGCCTGGCTCAAGACGCATCATCCGGCAGCTTTTATGAGCGCCAACCTTACCAGTGAGATGTCGAATATTGACCGGGTGGTAATCCTGATTAATGAATGCCGTAAATTGGGGATCGCGGTACGCCATCCGGATATAAACGTATCCGGTGTGGATTTCCGCCCCGTGGATAAAAAAACCATTTCGTTCGGGCTGAATGCCATCAAGAATGTGGGTACCAAAGCCCTGGAAAAAATTGTTGAAGCCCGGGAAAAAGACGGACCATTTGACAATTTATTTGACCTGGGTTTTCGTGTTGATGCCCGGGCGGTAAATAAAAAAGTACTGGAAAGTCTGATAATGGCCGGTGCCATGGACGAACTTGAAGGCAGCCGCGCCCAGCGATTTGCACAGATCGATTCGGCCATAAAATATTCCCAGCAGACCCAGGTCGCCAACAATCACAATCAGGTCGACATGTTCGGCAATGCCATTGGCGGGGAAAACGTGGTTCAGATTCCCGCCCTGCCTCAGATTGACGACTGGGACCAGTCTACGGCCTTGAGTCATGAGAAAACGGTGCTGGGAATGTATCTGTCGGGGCATCCATTGCTTAAGTACGCCGAGGATTTGGAGCAGTTTTCCACGTTCGATTTTTCGGAAAAGATCGCTGAAATGCATATAAATAAAGTAAGAATCGGTGGCACAATTCAAGACCTGCGCCAGCATCAGGATCGCAAAGGCAAGACCATGGCCTTTTTCCGCTTGGAGTGTCTGGGCGGCTCCGCCGATATTACTATTTTCTCGGATACGTATGAAAAATACCGTGAGCATGTCTATAATGACAGCCTGGTATTCGTGGAAGGAAAACCCTCCACCGATGCTGATTTCAGCGATTTGAAAATGTTGGTTAATGAAAATGTACCCTTTGGCAAGGTGCGGGATTATTTTTC